>JBARYS010000093.1:0-4148 GCA_049648155.1 Catalinimonas sp.
GTTCGCTTTGCTCGTGACGACGTCTGATTGAGGAGTTCAGACGCCTGCACGCGTGGCACAAAGCCCGGTGCCCCATTAGAATCGCCACGAATCCATGAGCAAGCAATCATGTACTGCGCTGTCGTCGATCGGCACGGGCCGCCTCGCCGCCGCACAGTCGACCCACAGCATCACCGTCCGCAAGTGCCTCGGCACCTAGTCCCTTCAAGACGACCAAGTGCTTTCGCCGCGTCAACTGGCGGAGGCCACCGGTAGCTTAATTTCTCAAATGACTTTCTGATGCGATCTACACGCCTCGCCGGGATTCTCGGCCTTCCGACTCTCCTCGTGCTCGTTGCAGCGCTTACCGCCTGCGAAAAGGGCGAGCCGCTGCTCAACCAGCCGCCGGAGACCAGCTTGGTCGTCGACACGATCAACCTGCGGGGGCAAGATCGCCTCAACAGCCAGGTGCGCTTGCAGTGGTCGGGCACCGACGCCGACGGCTACGTGACGGGCTACGAAGTTTCGCTCGACGCGCAGAGCTGGTCGTTCGTCACGACGCAGGATTCGACGTTCCGCTTCGACGTGCCCGAGGGCTCCGACAGCGTCGACGTCACCTTCTACGTACGGGCCGTCGACAACGAAGGCGCTACCGACCCGACGCCGGCCACGTTGGGCGTGCCCATCAAAAATACCGCACCCACGGCCACGTTCACGGCCCGCACGGTGAACGTGGCCAACGAAGAGGTCGACATCGTGCTGCTCGACACGCTACAGACGGTCTTTTCGGTCAACTGGCAGGTGGACGACCTCGACGGCCCCAACACGCTCGACTCGACGTTCGTCCGCGCTAACGACGGCCCCTGGTACGCCCTGCCGAGCGGCGTCGAGTTCATCACGCTGGTGCCCCAACAGCCGAGGGCCGTCGGAGCCGTTGCGGCGACGGTCCACGTGGGCTTCGACGCGCAGGCGAACGCCACGCCCCTCACCGGACTGGTGCTGGGCGACACCAATCGCCTCTACCTGCGTACGCGCGACATCTCGGGGGCCCTCAGCGATCCCGACACGACCGACGCTTTCTACCTGCTGCCGCAGACGTCGGACCTGCTGGTGATGGACCTCAAGGCGAGCAACGAAGAGGATGACGACGAGCTGTACGCCGACCTGATCGGAAGCACCTACGGCGGGTTCGACCGCATCGACGTGGCCACCGTCGAGGGCGATTACTACGCGCAGTGGAACCCGACTTTCCGACTGTTAAGCGATCTCTACGACATCATCTACTGGTACGACGTGGGCATCTACAGCATCGGACAGACCCCGACCATCGAGCTGGCCGCGCCGATTCTGCAAGGGTTTCTGGACCGGGGCGGGAAGCTCGTCTTCGTCGGGCAACTTCCCAGGTACCCGACCACCCTCACGCCGGAGAGCCTCCTCTTCCAGCTTTTTCCAATGGACAGCCTCTCCTCGTCGACCGAGGGGCGGGCGGAGATCAAACGCGACAGCGTGGTGGTGCCGCTGGTGCCCGAGCTCGACACGCTGGTGCCCGTGGGCTTCCTACGGCAGGTGAACCCTTTCTACCTCGGCAGCGGTGCCGAGGAGGTCTACCGCGCGCAGATCTCGGCCGCGAGGGGCTGGACTGGTCCGGCCACCTTCGGCGCACGCCGCCGCTACACCAACGGTCGGGTTCAGCTCTACTTCTTCGCCATCGAACTGACGCAACTCAACGGCCGCCCCGAAGCGCTGGAGAACCTGTTCCGCCAGATCTTGGTCGAAGACTTCGACTGGTAGAAACCTTTCTAAGCCCCCTCGGCGATGCGCGCCGGATGAGGAATCTTTCGACCTGACGAGGTGGCCGACGCGGTGAGCGCCGCCCTGGCTGAGATCGACTTCGAGGGCCTAGAGGAAGATGTAGCATCACTAGCTGAGTTGTAAAGCTATCCCCGCAGAAGCTCTATAAAGGCTCGATGACAATGTATTTTCAGCCTTTAATAGGGTTCTCAACTGAAACAGCGATACTATAGACGCGCCCGCCGGGCCCTGCACGACGAGATGCGCCGCGCGGGCATCCACGTGCGCCGCACTTTGCCGTAGCGGCAACCGTACGGCGCTTGTAGGTAGTCCTGATGGGCGCGTCATTTGAAACTCAGGCGAAAGGGTACGTTCTTATCCGCCCCCGTAGTCTACGCTACTTCACCACCGCCTGCTTCTTCCAGCTCACGCCGTAGAGGTCGAGCCGGCGGTCTGTCAGGTTGCGTACGCTGCCACCGGTGTTGAGGTCCTTCAGCAGCGTAAGGTCCAGGTCGGCGAAGAGCACGGTCTCGGTGCTGGGCGTGGCCTCGGCGATCACCGCGTCGTGGGGGAAGGCCAGGTCCGACGGCGTGAACACGGCCGACTGCGAGTACTGGATGTCCATGTTCTCGACCTTAGGCAGGTTGCCCGTGCTGCCGGTGATGACCACGTAGCACTCGTTCTCGATGGCCCGCGCCTGGGCGCAGCGGCGCACCCGCAGGTAGGCGTTCTTCGTGTCGGTCCAGTAGGGCACGAACAGAATGTCCATGTCTTGCTCGGCCAGCACGCGCGAGAGCTCCGGGAACTCCACGTCGTAGCAGATCAGGATGCCGATCTTGCAGACGTCGGTGTCGAAGACGTGCAGCAGGTCGCCGCCCTTCAGCCCCCAGTGGCCGACCTCATCGGGCGTGATGTGCAGCTTGTACTGCAGGTCGTAGGTGCCGTCGCGGCGGCAGAGGTAGCTCACGTTATGCAGCTGTTGGTCGATGTACTGCGGCATCGAGCCGGCGATGATGTTGACGTTGTACGAGAGTGCCAGTTGCACCATGCGGTCGCGGATCTCCTCGGTGTAGTCGGCCAGCCGCCGCACGGCGTCCGAGGCACTCTTGGCGTCGTCGAACAGAGCCATGAGCGGGGCGTTGAAGAACTCCGGGAAGAGCACGAAGTCGGCGTTGTATCCACCCACCGTGTCGACGAAAAACTCCACTTGCTGCATCAGGTCGTCGAGGCTCGTCACGCGGCGCATCTGCCACTGCACCACGCCCACGCGGGCGGTAGTCTTCTTGTTGCCGATCAGCTTCTCTTCCTCCTCCTCGTACTGCAGGTTGAACCACTCCAGCAGCACTCCATACCCACGCGAGTCCCGGTCGTCGGGCATGTAGTTGCGCACCACCTTGCGGGGGTTGAACTCATTGGAGAGCTGGAAGGTGAGCACCGGGTCGTACAGCTCGCGGCTCTTCACGCGCGCCACGTACTCCGACGGCTTCATTTCGTCCGCGTGGTTCTTGTAGCCCGGCAGCCTCCCACCTACGATTATCGCCTCCAAGTTCAGGTTGACGCAGAGCTCCTTGCGAGCGTCGTAGAGGCGGCGGCCCAGACGCATGTCTTGGTAGTCGGGGTGCACGAACAGGTCGACGCCGTAGAGCGTGTCGCCCTCCGGGTCGTGGGTGGTCAGCATCCCCTCGCCGGTGATCTGCACGTAGTTGTGCTTGTCGCCGAACTTGCTGTAGTCGACGATCACGCTGATGGCGGCGGCGGCCACCTTACCCTTATCCTCAATGCAAATCTGCCCCTCGGGGAAGCGCTCTACCTGCGCTCGGAACTCCTCGCGCGTCCACGATCCCCCCAAATTCGAGTAGACGCGGTCCATGATCTCCTTCACGTCGGGGTAGTCGTCGAGCGTCAAGTTGCGGAGTGAGAGCTTGTGCGCGGTCTGCGTGTCGATGCCGTTATTTTGCATATGTCGGGGTGATGATGATCAAAGGTAGAGAAAGGAGAAGTAGTGAAGTTTGACGTGTCTTCAGATGCCGCGCGTATGTGCCTCGTGTGCGGCGGCCGAGGACGCGCCGGCACTTCACACTTCAGACTTACTCAACCGCCGGTAGAGGCTGCCCTCCTGCTCCACCAGCTCCGCGTGGGTGCCGCGCTCGCGGATGCGGCCGCGTTCGACGACCAGGATCTCGTCGGCGTGCTGGATGGTGCTGAGGCGGTGGGCGATCACGAGCGTAGTGCGGTTGCGCATCAGTTCGGCCAGGGCGGCCTGCACGAGCTTTTCCGACTCGTTGTCGAGCGCAGAGGTGGCCTCGTCCAGGATCAAGATGGGCGGATTCTTCAGCACCGCGCGGGCAATGCTCAGGCGCTGCCGCTGGCCGCCGGAG
>JBARYS010000094.1:0-5000 GCA_049648155.1 Catalinimonas sp.
GACGCAGTAATTTTTTAAGTTGATAGCACGGGGCCGCCCGCGCGGCGCTATCGATGAGAAAAATTATGAAGTATGATGCGAAAAGATAACTATGAGGCACGGAAGATACTTTTTAGACAAGCTCTTAAATCACAGCAGCCCCGCCGTACGTGGATGGTGTCATGAAACGCGTGATGCGTTGTAGTTGTGTGAACATTGGTGGTGCCAAAGAGTGAGTGATGTGCCCACGAAACACTACACATTACTCCACGCGATTCTGCGAGGAAGCACTGTCTACGGCGGCGCATCACTCTCTTCTGGACATTACCGATCGCCGCGCTTCCCCACATGCAGAGCACGCCCCGCAAGTGGTCCGAAGTCCGTGCCTTGGGGTAGCTTAGTGTATCCGTCTGCCGTTTGCGGTCCCGGCTGCGTCGTTCGCACGAACGTCTGGTTTCCGCTTACCCTATCTTCCTCTGCCTTCCCATGGAATTCGAAACCCGCGCCATCCGTTTGCAATCCGCCCGCACGCAGCACCGCGAACACGCCGCGCCGCTGTTCAACACGTCGGGCTACGTGTTCGAGAGCGCCGAGCAGATGCGCGCGCTGTTCGCCGACGAGGAGCAGGGCAACATGTACAGCCGCTACTCGAACCCCAACGTGCGGGAGTTCGAAGAGAAGATCGCCGCCCTCGAAGGTACCGACGACGCCTTCGCGACGGCTTCGGGCATGGCGGCCAACTTTGCCTCGTTCATGGCGCTGCTGAGCGCCGGCGATCACGTGGTGTCGTCAGGCGCGCTGTTTGGGGCGTCGCTCAACATCCTGAACAACATCATGCCCCGCTTCGGCGTGGAGGCCACCCTCGTGCACCCCGACGCCCCCCCGGAGCAGTGGGCGGCGGCGCTGCGGCCGAACACCAAGATGCTGTACGCCGAAACGCCCTCGAACCCCGGGCTGTCGGTGATCGACCTCGCCGTGCTGGGTGAGCTGGCCGATGCACGCGGCCTGATCCTGAACGTGGACAACTGCTTCGCGACGCCCTACCTGCAACGCCCCGCCGAGTTCGGCGCGCACCTGATCACGCACTCGGCCACGAAGTTCATCGACGGGCAGGGGCGCGTGCTGGGGGGGGTGGTGACGGGCCGCGCCGACCTCATCGCCAAGGTGCGGAAGTTCTGCCGCGCTACCGGGCCGACGCTCGCGCCGTTCAACGCCTGGGTGCTGTCAAAGAGCCTCGAAACGCTGGTGGTGCGCATGGACCGACACTGCGACCACGCCGAGGCGCTGGCCGACCACTTCCAGAACCACCCTGAATTGGTAGGCGTCAAGTACCCCTTCCTCCCCTCGCACCCGCAATATGACATCGCCCGGCGGCAGATGAAGCGCGGCGGCGGAGTTCTCACCCTCGAATTGAAAGGCGGCGTGGACCGCTGCCGGCGCTTCCTCGACGCCCTCAAGCTGCTCTCGCTCAGCGCCAACTTGGGCGACACGCGCACCATTGTCACGCACCCTTCCTCTTCGACGCACGCCAAGCTCACCGAGGAGGCCCGCCTGTCGGTCGGCATCACACCGGGACTGGTACGGGTGTCGGTCGGTCTGGAATCTCCCAAAGACATCATCGCCGACATTGAGCAAGCGTTGGCTTAATTGCTTGGTTGCTTAGTTGCTTAGTTGCTTAGTTGCTTAATTAGCTGACACGTCCTTGCCCACCGTGCGGGCGGCTTACGCGCGTCAGCTAGTTGAGCAGGTAGCCAACCAATCACTCCGAGCGCAGCGCCTCGGCGGGGTTAACGCGGCCGGCGCGGCGCAGTTGGTAGCTGACGGCCGCCAGCGAGAGGAGCGTGGTGAAGAGGATAGACCACACGAAGACGTCGGGGCGAACGCCGATGCGCACGGCGAAGTCTTCGAGCCAGCGGTGCGTCAGGTACCACGCCAAGGGCACCGCCAGCAGCACGGCCACCCCGAACAGACGCGTCAGGTCGCGTACCATCAGCCAGGCGAGGTCGCGGCCGTTCGCGCCGAGCACCTTACGCAGGCTCAGTTCGCGCAGGCGCTGCGTGGCCAGGAAGGTGACCAGCCCGAACAGCCCCAGGCAGGAAACGAAAATGGCCAGCCCCGAGAAGACGGCAAAAAAGTGCAGCAGGCGGTCCTCTTCCTCGTAGAGCTCGGCGAAGCGCTGGTCGAGGAAGGTTGTCCGCAGCTCGTAGCCGGGGAAGAGCGGCTCGGCGTCGCCCTGCAGGCGGGCGAGCACCTCTTGCGTGGGCGAGGCCTCGAATCGGACCAGCAGATGGCGGACGTACTGCATCCCCTCGGTGGTGTCGGAAGCGGGCGAGAGCGTGAGCACCATCGGCTCGACGGGTCGCCGCAGGCTGGCAAAGTGAAAGTCGCCAATCAGCGCCGCCACCGGCAGCACCGTCGAATCAACCGTGTTGAAGACCTCCCGCCCCAGCGGCTGCTCCAGCCCGAGCGCGTTGGCCGCCGCCAGGTTTACCGCCAGGTGCCGCGTGCCGAGGCGCAGCGAGTCGGCTGCCGCCACCTCGGGTTGCAGCGTGCGCAGAAAGTCGAGATCAGCGTAGATGGGCTTCATCATCATGCCCTCGTCGTCGGGATCGGGAGCGGTGTCGTTGCGCACGGCTCGGTACCCATCGTAGCGGTTCTGACGGACGCCGCCGGGGTACGCCGTGCAGAGGCTACTCGAAATCACCTCGGGGTAGCGCGAGAAGCGGTCTTTCAGCACGCGCAGCTTCTCGACGAGGCGCACGGCGGGCACGCGCGGCGTCGGGCGGTGCGGTGAGAACACCACCAGCGACGCTTCGTCGAAGCCGACGTCGGCCGTCTTCAGGTGGCTTACCTGCCGGTAGACCACGCCCGTGGCGATCATCATGACCAGCGAGATGGCGAACTGCCCCACCACCAGGGCGTTGCGCACGTCGGTACGCCCCCGGCTGAAGCGCCGCGCCATCAGCGAGACCGGCTGGAAGCGCGAGAACTGCCAGGCGGGGTAGACGCCCGCCAGCAGCCCCACCACGAACAGCACGCCCAGCACCAGCCGCCAGAAAGCCCACGCGCCGTAGTCGATGTGCAGCCTGGTGTCGGCCAGACGTTCGAACAATCGCACGCCCACCTCGACCAGCAGCACGGCGAGCACCAGCGCGGCCAGCGCCATCAGCAGAATCTCGACGAAGTAGAGCGTGACCACCTGCCGCTGCCCGGCCCCGAACACCTTGCGCACGCCCACCTCCTGCCGCCGCAGCGACGAGCGCGCCGTGAAGATAATCACGAAGTTGAGGCAGCCCATCAGCAGCACCAGCGCCCCCACGGCCAGAAAGATGTGCACTTTGCGGCGGCTCTCGGTCCGCACGTGCGGGTTCCAGTCGAACTGCTCGTAGAAGTGCAGGTCGGCCAACGCCATCAGCTTGGTGCGGTACTGAATCCCCATCCCCTCGCGCCCCTTGTTCTGAATCGCCGTGACGTGCTCGGACGTCTCGCGGGCGAACGTGCGGAGGTTCGCGCCGGGCCGGGCGAGTACGTACTGCGCGGCGTACTGATGGTAGGGAATGGCGTTCTCGGGCACCGCCAGCGAGGCGAACGACACCAACGCGCCGTACTGCACGTGCGAGTCGTTGGGGGTCGCGCCCAGCACGCCCGTCACGAGGTAGTCGGCCCCCGCCAGGGTTATCTTCTCGCCCAGCGGGTCGCCGTCGCCGAACAGCCGTTGCGCCAGCGTATCGGCCAGCATGATCCGGTTCGGGCCGCGCAGCGGGTCGGGCAGGCTGCTCAGCACCGGGAAGTCGAACACCTCGAAGAAGTTGGAGTCGGCCGCAAAGAGGTTTCCGGCGCTCACGTACCGCTCGCCCACGCCGAGTTCGCGCCCCCAAATCGGAAAGAGCGAGGTAACGCGCGCCACGTCGGCCCGGTCGTCGGGCAGGGCCCCAACCAGTTCGCGATCCGAATAGACGCCGCGCCACACCTTCGTCTCGGTGGTATTCTCCAGGTAAGCCATGAAGATGCGGTCGGCCTTGTCGTGGAAGCGGTCGAAGAGCAACTCGCGCTGCACGTAGGCTCCGATCAGCAGCGCGCACGCCGTCCCGACGGCCAGCCCCAGCACGTTGATGCCGGCGTAGAGCCGCTGCTTACGAATGGACCGCAGCGCGGTCAGAAAGTAGTGCCTTAGCATGGGGGTTTGGTTGCTTGGTTGCCGGATTACTGGATCGCCCGATTACTGGGTTGCCGGATTACCGGGTTGTTTGGTTACCGGATTAGGGGGTTGCTGGGTTGCCGGATTACTGAATTGCAAAGAGTTGATCCGGCAATCCAAAAATCCAGTAGTCCAATAATCAATCAATCCGCTTGCAGGGCCTCGACGGGGTTGCGGGTGGCCGTGCGGAGGGCCTGGATGCTGACCGTCAGCAGGGCGATGAAGAGGGCCACGCCCCCGGCGGTGAGGAAGACGCCCACGCCCAGCGAGGTGCGGTAGGCGAAGTTGGCTAGCCAGCGGTCGGCCCACCACCAGGCCGGCGGCGTGGCGATCAGGATCGAGACGGCCACCCACTTCAAGAAGTCGCGTGAGAGCAGCGCCACCAAGCCGCCGACGTTCGCGCCGAGCACCTTGCGCACGCCGATCTCCTTGCGGCGCAGCTCAGCGGTGTAGATGGCCAGTCCCAGCAGCCCGAGGCAGGAGACGAACACCGCCACGCCCGCGAAGTAGTAAAACAGGCGAGCGGTGCGTTGGTCGGCGCGGTAGAGGGCGTCGTAGCTCTCGTCCATGAAATCGTAGTCAAACGGGTACTCCGGGTTGTAGCGCTTCCACACCTCCTCGACGGCGGCCACGGCGGCGGGGGCGTCTTGGGCGGTGGTCTTCACGTAGAGGCACCAGCTCGGGTCCTGATGGAAGAACACCACCGGGGCGATCTCTTCGTGCACCGAGGCGATGTTGAAGTCCTTTGCCACGCCAATGATGGTGGCGTCGGTATCCCAGAGACTGAAGCGCTTACCGATGGGATCGGTGATGCCCGCCCGGC
>JBARYS010000095.1:0-9286 GCA_049648155.1 Catalinimonas sp.
ACGCCTCTGGCCCTGCCGTAGAGGTACCAAACAGCGCGTGTGATTGATGGTCTTCTCGTCGAGAGGTACGCGCCAAGTTCCGCCCTCCCGCAGTATGACAGTACTTAGTTCATGAGAAACATCTGTCGTTGTCTCTTCTGAAGGTGAGTTGCGGACGCAACTGCTACAGAGCAAGGCCAAACAAAAGACGGCTAACCATCTGACGTAGGTACGCGTTGACGCCTCGCGAGGGAGAACGACGAATCGTCTTATCATCATAAAAAGAGTTCTGCCGGGGGGCACCCGGCAGAATTCACATAGGTATCAGAAGATCGTTTAGTCAACCGGCTTTCCTATGACCACAAAGGTGTCGAGACATACGATGGCTCCTATGGCTCTGCACTCTTCTGTGACAGGGTTCCACTTTACCGTGCCCCCTTTCTTGTCGGCGTAGCCGGGGGTGGCCGTCACCATCGTGAAGGCGTAGAGGCCTCCGGCCATGGCGAGAGTTCCTGCTCCCAGCACGGCTTTTGTTTTCAAAAGTTTGATCGTCTTTTTCATCTTCGTGAGGCGTTAAGGTGTTTAGATAAAATGAACGCAAACGTCGTCGGGTAAGCGAGTATCGCGGTAGCAAGGTAAATAATCCCACCCCCCTGCGCAAGAGAAACAGTTGTTTTTACAAGCAATTCTTACAAAGGTGCTTATTCGTTCATGTTGTACGCTACAGCGATTCTGATAATGACCGCATTGGCGGGCCGCTTCGTCCGTGCTTCGGCAAGGTGCCGACGAGAATGCTTCCCGTATTGCCGGGCGGCCCCGCGTCTCCCAGAGTTTAACACGCGTCATCAGATCACCTAGCACCCAATGAAAAGTCTGGTTGCAGTGCCGGCGGACCAGACTTACGCCAAAGGTCGTCATCATCAGAAACGCAACCACACGGCAGAGATGCTGCTGACCGCAATCGAAGCAGGCCGCCGCTGCGGTTGTACTCGTGATGATACCCCTGATTCTTGAGGGTATTGAATGTAGGAGGCCGCCCCGTCTCGTTCTCCGTTTTCCAGCGTTACCACCCCATTCTCATCACCGGGTTAGGAATGCGACCAGACACCGTAGATTTGTTTGAGGTTCTCGGCCTGACTACGCTGACGAAAAGCAAACGGCGAAGCGCTCTTGAGCGAATAGATGGCGAAGCTGCTTTTGAGCGCACCGGTAAGTTTGTGGCCGGCATTTTCAGCCCTGCCGTCCGCAATCTGAGCGAAAACCGGCAGGATGAGGGAGCGATCTAACGTGTTGAAGTTGAAGACAAGGCGAGTCAAGGCCTTCTCTTTGTTTTTGAGACAACTGTTTTCGTGGGCAATTTTATAACTTACACGGCATAGTGAGAATTGCTGAATAAGTTAGATCATTATGTAGGAGTTATTTTTATAAAACAGGACTTATGATGTCGTAAGTCAGCGCATCTTCAATGTCATTGATTTTGTAAATAATAATTCCCTCAGACGTTACTTGAGCGGAGTTTATAAAGTACTTATCGGCGGGCAAGAAAAACTCTCCTATCATTGCAAGGTCCTCATCAAGGACAATGATAGATGAGTTTCTTCTCTCACCCTCGTCTGTTCTGTGACCAACGAGCCGATAATACAATTTTCTGTCTTCGTCGTATAAAATGTTTCCATAATAAGGCGATTGACCGAAGTGTCGAATTAAAGTGTTAGCCTCCGAATCGCGAGGAATTAGCTCAAAAGTATTTTCAATGTAAATACTTTTGGCGCCATACGTTTGTTTGACTTTATTCGTATTCACGTCTACCTCGAACAAATCATGACTTCTTCTAAAGGAAAAGACTTTTTTGGGGCA
Organism: Catalinimonas sp.; assembly: GCA_049648155.1. GTDB lineage: Bacteria > Bacteroidota > Bacteroidia > Cytophagales > Flexibacteraceae > JBARYS01. Next base: position 1,837 of record JBARYS010000095.1, read on the forward strand.
ATCAGCACAATATGCTATCTCGAAATCTTGTGAGTAGTACTTTCCCTCGTCAAGAAATTCGTCCGGATACACTCCAAAAAAAGAAGTGATTGATTTGTTTTCAATGTCATATGACACCTTGTACGGGTGTTTGTAAGCTCTATAATCTTTAGCTATGTCAAAAGGCGGGTTTGTCCTCAATAGCAACTCCCCTTTTTGCGAATCGTACATGATTCTATCGCCTTTATTAAGAAAGCATGTAATTGAACTGGCCCCACTAATTTCTGATAACGCGTCGTTCACGGAATATTTGTTGACGATCTTCGACGTACTGTCAATCAGATAGATGGCATTGTCACTATTAGAGAAAAGAAAGACGGAATCGAAATTATGAAAATAAAACTGAATAACTTGTCCCACGCCGTTGGGGCCATCTAGATTCAAATCTATCCTATATACGTGTTGGCCGCTAGACAAGTCGAAGAACTCAATCTTATTGTCTGCCAGACCAGCTACGTACCGGTCTGATCCTACTTCTAAAGGAAGCCACAGTTGGAAGCTGTAGTTAACACTGTCGGGAATACTTATATTTATCTCTTCGATAACCCTATAGTCGAGCTTTTTACTTGTTTCTGTTTTGCAAGCAGACAATAGGAGCAAGGCTATGCATGCAGCCTCTAGTAATGCACACTTCATACGTACATGGTTGAAGAAGGGGTAATGAAAACAAATAAACGATGACCCTTATGGTGGTCTTGCTCTCTACTAGGTCACCACGACTTAGAAACGGAGAGCGTTGCCGCTAAAAGGTGCGGTGCTTCCCAGGCGCAAATCAGTCCGCAGGTGCCTTTCTGATAGCACGCACATATCCGTTACTTATCTCCACTACCCCTCATTTATACTACTGCACCAGCCGCAAATAATGCGGCAACTTTCTCTCAAGCCTGACTAAAATACATAGCATTGACGCTTCCGTTGGGATCCCTACAAAAGCGACAAAAATGCCGACGTCAGGCCTCTGCAAGGTTTGGGTAGGGAGTGTTCTGCACTTGGCTTAGCCCTGCTACAGTTCCTCCTGGTCCTGAGGTACTGGTACCTATTTCGCACAAGGTGCCTATACCACCACAGAAAGTATGTATCAAACCGTTGTCATCCTGCCACTGACACAGCGTGCTTCCTTTGGGTTTAGGTTCAGCTTCGGAGGTAAGAGGGGCAGCCATAGCCACGACTACCGTCAGGGCGGCGATTTTTACTAAAGTTTCCGTGTTTTCTACGTTAGTTTAAGTAAGGGAATACAAACGTCGTCGGACGAACGATCATTTACTACGATGGCAAAGTAAGAACTCCCCCCCCCCCGCAACATGAAAGCCTTAATTTTATCAATAATTCAGAATAATCTATGGCCCATGTCGACCGGTGTATTGCACATTCTTGGTTTTATCTTCGTGTTATGTTTGCGCAGCCGGCTTAGTGTTGTACTTTATCAAGTGCATTAACTTTCTGTTAACTTTTGCCCTGATGAACCCCTTCCGCACGCTGCTCGTCTTCTGCTTGTTGTCGTTAGTCGGGGCGTTTCTCGCCTCGCGGCTCCCCGTTAAGCTACGTCCGGAAACTCAGGCCCCCGGCCTCGCGGTGGCGTACGCGCTGCCCGATGCGCCTCCCACCCTCGTCGAGCAACAGGTCACCGCCCCCCTCAAAAACGCTTTATCCCGCTTGGAGGGGCGGTGCTGAATGCGCTCCGTGTCGCGCTATCACGGCGGCGAGATTACCCTGGAGTTCTTCGCCGATCAGCACCCCCGCCGGGCGCATCCACGCCGGGCGCATCCACGCCGAGGTGGCCTTCGACGACTCGCCCTACGTCAAGACGAAGCGCGCCACCGCCTTGCTGCTGACGCGCTTTGTGGGGCGGCCGGGCGGAGAAGCGTAGCCTCGACCACGTAGGCGAGCGCTTCCGCAAGAAGCTGATTCACGGCAGAATAAGACAGCTTTGTCGAAGGGGACGATTTTAAGGCCACCGTCGGGTGTCGGCCTCAAACGCCGCCCCTCGATAAGCTTACCGGGCGCACAAAACCTTCCTTCCGGGTTCAACCGCTTGCCTCCGGGAAGGCTTACCTTTGGCCTGGAAGCTTCTTAAGTTTCTCCCGCGTGGTGGGCGGCCTTCCGCCCCCGCAGGCAACCTGGACAGATTCTCAACGAACAGACCATCATGAAAGCCATCCGTACTCTTCTCTTCGCCCTGCTGCTTACCACCGGCCTGCGGGCGCAGTACTTCGAAGGCACCATCCGCTACGAGGTGGAGGTGACCGGCGAGCAGGCCCAGCAGTTTGCCGCCTTTATGCCGTCGTACATCGAGTACACCTACGGCGAGGAGAGCGTCCGCGTGCGCTCCGACGCCGCCATGATGAACGACCTGCTGCTGCGCAACGACGAGGGCTCCGCCTACGTGATGATGCCCAGCCAGAAGCGCGCGATGCGCATCCGCAGCGACGACGAGGGGGCCGCGCGAGCCAAGGAGAATATTAAAATCGAAGAGACCGACGAGCGCCGGGTGATTGCCGGCCACAACACGCGCAAGTACCTGGTGACGATGAAAGACCCGGTCGGCGGCATGACGCAAAACCAAGAGATCTGGGCCACCACCGACCTGAAGGTCCGCAAGCCCGAAGGGAGCGCGGCGGCGGGGGCTAATCTGCTGCTGGACGGCATCGACGGCGTGCCGCTGCAGTTTACCACCTCGTCGACGATGTTCACCATGCGGGTGACGGCCGGTGAGCTGAAGCCCGGTAAGCCCGACGCCGCCGAGCTGCGCGTACCGGCCGACTACACCGTCGAAGACTTCGACCCGACCAAAATACTGGGCGGCGGCCGGTGATCGGTTCTCACCCTACTTTGTGGTGGGCGGCACGTAATCGGCGTCGAGGCGGTCGAACTGCTCGGTCAGCGTCTTGCCGCCGATGCTGACGCGCTCGAAGCGTACGTTGCGCGACTGCTCCACGGCATAGGGGGCGTCTCGTACACGGTCGATCTTCACGTCGCTGATCATCACGTTTTCGATGGGGCGGTCGGCCCACCCGAGCGCGCGCACGCCGTTTTGAGCCTCGCGTGCGGTGACGTTGTGCACGTAAACGTCGTGGAACGCCGACGGGTAAGCGCTCGACGTGTCGCCGTCGTAGTTCGGAATCACCGCGACCAGGTCAGCCCGCAGTTTGTTGAACTGGCAATCGACCATGTAGACGTCGCTCACCTCGCCGCCGCGCTTGCGGCTGCCCTTCAGGTAGAGGCCCATGTAGACGTATTGCGGCGAGAAGCAGTTGGCCACGTAGATGCCCCGCACCCCGCCCGACATCTCGCTGCCGATGGCCACGGCGTGGTGCCCATGAAAGACGCAGTTGCGCACGCCGACGTTCTCGGTACGGCCCATCAGCAGATTGTCTTTGATGTAGGGCGACTCGACCCCTTCCAGCTCGCTGCCCGTCACGTCGATGCCGAACATACCCTCCTGGTCGCGGCCCGCCTTGATCACCACGTTGTCATCGTGGTTGTTGAACATCACGTCTTCGATCAACACGTTGCGCGACGACTCCACGTCGATGCCGTCGTTGTTAACCACGTGCGCGTCGTAGGTCAGCCCCCGGAAGAGCAAGTTCTCGCTGAAGAGCGTGTGCACCACCCAGAACGGACTTTCGCGCAGCGTCAGCCCTTCCATCACGACGTTCCTGCACATAAAAAACTGCACCATGTCGGGCCGGGCGATCAGGTCGTCGTAGCGGCGCTCGGCCAGGGGCGTCTTGCGGTTGTTATCCTCGCGCAACCGGATGTAGTCGGGCGTGCGGCCGGCGGCCTTCCGTTGGGCGTCGGTCGTGCTCGCCCACCGCTGCCAGACTTCGCCCTGCCCCCAGATCACGGGCGGCGCACCGTAGCCTTCCAAGGCGCGCAGGGCCACGTTCTCGACGCGGTAGCCGCGGATCAGGGGTGAGTAGCCGTAGATCGTGGTGCCCTCGTAGCGCGTCAGCACGCCGCGCCCGTCCGGGCCGAGGTAGTTCGCGCGCGCCGTGTCGAACATGAGCATCACGCCGGGGTCGAACAAGATCGTCAGGTTGTCGGCAAGGTTCATCGGACCGGCGAAGCGGTACCGCTGCGTCTCCTTGATCCAGGCCGAGCGGCCGGCGGTGTGGCGGAGGTAGATCACCCCGCCGCCGCGCCGCGTCACTTCGGCCAGCGCGCGGTCGTAGGCGGGCTTGAAGTCGAAAGTCCCCTCGAAGTCGGGCTGCCGGCCGGCAAAGTCGATCAGGTCGATGGTATCGCCCCGCGCCTCGACGGCGGGCAGGGCGGCGGCAATCGCTTCGATGCGGCCGTAGACGAACGCGGTCAGCGTGTCCCCGTCGGCGGCGAGAGCGTCGGTGGGGGCCGGGGCGGTGCTACAGGCGGCGAGGGTCGCGCCGATCAGCAGCGCGCAGAGCGGGGACCACGGGAGCGGCTTCTTCATGGTGTTCGGGAAAAGCAAAACGACGAAAGACTCACGAGCGGGCCTGGGCGAACGGACCCCTCGGCCGTGTCAAAGTACGACGACGGACGTAAACACCGGGTCGGCGAGAACGGTCCGCGCGAGGGGTATCGGCCCTTTCGGTCGGGCGCACGTACCCCTCAGGGTTAGGCATTGCGTAAGCCAACGTACCCAAAACTTTCTCCCATGACACCGCTCCCTCCCGACGACCACAAGTGGGTGATCTACCAGATGATGATCCGCCTGTTCGGCAACCTGAACACGACCAACCGCCCCTGGGGCACGCGCGACGAGAATGGGGTGGGTAAGTTCGGCGACGTCAACGGGGCGGCGCTGGCGGCCCTCCGCGACCTGGGCGCGACGCACGTGTGGTACACCGGCGTGATTGAACACGCGCTCTGCACCGATTACCGCGCGCAGGGCATCCCGCTCGACGACGCCGACGTGGTCAAGGGGCGCGCCGGGTCGCCCTACGCCATTAAGGATTACTACGACGTGAACCCCGACCTGGCGGCAGACGTGCCGAACCGGATGCGGGAGTTCGAAGCCCTGGTGGCGCGCACGCACGACGCGGGCCTGGGTGTGCTGGTCGACTTCGTGCCGAACCACGTGGCGCGGCATTATCAGTCGGACGCGAAACCCGAGGGGGTGCGCGACTTCGGCGCGGACGACGACCCGACGCGGGCCTTTGCCCCGAACAACAATTTTTACTACCTGCCCGGCCAGGACTTTCGCCCCCCGGCGGGCTACGTGCCGCTGGGCGGCCAGCCCTACCCCACCGCCGACGGGGCGTACGCAGAGCGGCCCGCCAAGGTGTCGGGCAACGGAGCCGCCACCACCCAGCCCCGCGCCGACGACTGGTTCGAGACCGTGCGCCTGAACTACGGCGTCAATCACCCCGGCGACGGCCGCGCGCACTTCGAGCCGGTGCCCAACACGTGGCACAAGTGCCTCGACGTACTGCTGTTCTGGACGCGCAAGGGCGTAGACGGCTTCCGCTGCGACATGGTCGAGATGGTGCCGGTGCCGTTCTGGGCGTGGGTCATCCCGCAGGTGCGGGCCGAGAACGCCGCGATCAGGTTCATCGGTGAGATCTACAACCCGGCGCTTTACGACGCCTATCTCCATGAGGGTCAGTTCGACTATCTCTACGATAAGGTGGGCACCTACGATGCCCTCCGCGCCGTGATGGAGGCCCGCCCCGACGCTTCTCTGAATCAGGTCGCGGAGGTCCGAAAGGGCTTGGCACACATCGACGACCGGATGCTGCGCTTTCTGGAGAACCACGACGAGCAACGCATCGCCTCGCCACCCTTCGCCGGCGACGCACGCGCGGGTGTGCCGGGCATGGCCGTAACCGCCGCACTGGGCACCGGGCCGGTGCTGGTTTACTTCGGGCAGGAGGTGGGCGAGCCGGGCGCGGGCCACTCAGGCTTCAGCGGCGACGACGGCCGCACCACGATCTTCGACTACTGGGGTGTGCCGCAGCATCAGCGATGGGTGAACGGCCACCGCTACGACGGCGGCCACCTCGACGAGGAGCAGCGCACCCTACGCGCGCGCGACCGACGCTTGCTGCGGGCGGTACGTGGGTCGGCGGCCCTGCGCACGGGTGCGTTCTACGACCTGCAAGCCGCTCAACAAGGCTACCCGGCATATCCCGCCGACAGGGTGTTTTCGTTTTTTCGCTACACCGCCGACGAGCGAGTGCTGGTGGTGGCGAACTTCATCCCAGAGTCCACGCACGTACGCATTCACGTACCCGAAGAAGCGCTCGCCCTGCTGAGATTGCCCGACGACGACGACGAGTGGCAAGCCCGGAATCTCTTAAATAGTCAAGATGAGACCATTGCAATACGGCGGGTCGACACGGCCGCAGCAAGCCTGGATTTTGAGTTGGCGGGCTGGTCGGCAGTGCTGCTGAGGTTCTAGTGCTCGGTCAATCCTAAAGTTTCGGATAATTCGATATGAAATTTGGCGCATCTCTTCGTTACAAAAAGCTCACGTAGCTACGGCTATGCTCGTTTTTGTGCCTCAATCTGCGCCAAATTCCAGGGCCGTCTAACCCAAAATTCAAACGCTGACGGAGCACTAACGGATCACGCAGGGATTATTGGATTCGGCAGCTTCTCAGACGACTTGTTGCGCCATCTGTTTGAAGGCGGACGAGACCTCCAGCAGCTCGTCGTACGTCCCACTCGCGGTGAGGACGCCCCGCTCAAAGACGAAGATTTGGTCACAGTTACGGACCGTCGACAGGCGGTGGGCGATCATGAACGTGGTGAAGTACGCGGGCAGTGCTTCAATGGCCGCAACGAGGTTACGCTCGGTCTCATTGTCAAGCGCGCTGGTGGCCTCGTCGAAGATCAGCACGTCGGGCTGATGGTAGAGGGCGCGGGCCAGTGCGATGCGCTGCCGCTGACCGCCGCTCAGTCGTACCCCTCGCTCACCGCACGTCGTGTCGTATCCTTCGGGAAGCTCACGCTCGATAAAGTGATGAATCTGAGCGGTCCGTGCCGCCGATTCTACTTGCGTCTGGTCGATCTCCTCCGACTTTTTCCCGAAGGCGATGTTCCGACGGATGGTGTCGTTAGTAAGGAAGATGTCTTGCGGTACGTAGCCAAGGTGTCGCTGCCAACCCGCGACATTAGATGGGTCAATCACCTGGTCATCAACGGCCAAGTGTCCGCTGCTCGGCGACAGCAACCCCGTCAGTATGTCGATCAGCGTGGACTTGCCCGCACCCGAAGAGCCTACCACTCCGATCTTGCTCCCTTTCTTCACGGTGAAGCGAACGTTTTGTAGAGCGTCTTTTTCCGCCCCGTCGTAGCGATAAGAGACGCCTTCAAAACAAATTTGTTCTTCAAAAGGAATCTTGGCTGCGGTCGCCTGCACCACCGGCGGCTTTTGATTCAGCTCATCAAAGTCTTCTTTGAGAAGGTCCAGCGCAAACGACTGGCTCTGGAT
>JBARYS010000096.1:0-5821 GCA_049648155.1 Catalinimonas sp.
CATCGAGGTGCACCGTTGACCGGCGGTGCCGACCGCCGCGAACACGATGCCGCGCAGGGCGAGGTCCAGGTCGGCCGACGGCGCGACGATGGCAGCGTTGTTGCCGCCCAGCTCCAGCAGCGCCCGCCCCAGGCGCGCGCCCACGGCCTGCCCCACGCTCTTGCCCATGCGCGTCGAGCCGGTGGCCGACACCAACGGCAGGCGCTCGTCGTCGGCCATGCGCTTGCCCAGGTCGGCCTCGCCCAGCACCAGGTTGAAGATGCCCTCCGGCAGGTCATTCTCGCGCAGCACCTCGGCGGCGATGTGGTGGCAGGCCAGCGCGGTCAGGGGGGTCTTCTCCGACGGCTTCCAGATGCAGACGTCGCCGCAGACCGCCGCGATCATGGCGTTCCACGACCAGACGGCCACCGGAAAGTTGAACGCCGAGATGATGCCCACCGGCCCGAGCGGGTGGTACTGCTCGTACATGCGGTGGTTGGGCCGCTCGGAGTGCATGGTGAGGCCGTAAAGCTGCCGCGAGAGGCCCACGGCGAAGTCGCAGATGTCGATCATCTCCTGCACCTCGCCGAGCCCTTCCTGAAGGATCTTGCCCATTTCGAGCGACACCAGCCGCCCGAGGGCTTCCTTCCGCTCGCGCAACTTCAGGCCGACCTGGCGGACGATCTCGCCGCGCAAGGGGGCGGGCTGCGCGCGCCAGTAGTGGAAGGCCTGCTGCGCGGTGGTGACGACGCGCTCGTAGTCAGCCTCGTCGGCGTAGTAGACGGACGCCAGCGCCGCGCCGTCGACCGGCGAGTGGACGGTGTGCGCGGTGCCCGCGCGGGCAAAGGATTCCAGGCCCGTGGAGGCGCCGGGGTTTAGTTGCTCGATCTTAAGCTCGGCGAGTACGTCGGCAGCGGCCGGGCGGGGGGCGGTGGTTGGCATGGTAGCGTATGTTCGGGGTTATGGTCCGCCGCAAAGGACGTGCACAGGCCGATCACCACCAACCCCCGTTACTGCCAGCCGATGCCAAAGTAGTCTTTCGTACCGTCGGGGTAGACGCCCTCAATCAGCAGCCCGCCGCCCTGCTCGGCGATACGCATGGTGACACGCACGGCGACCTCCTCGGGCGTGTTGATCGGCTCTTTGTCGATGGCCGTGATCACGAAGCCCTCACGCATACCTGCGCTCTTGAGCTTGCCGTCGCTCAATGCTACCACTTTCACGCCGCCGTCCAAATCCAGTTCGTTCAGTTCGGGAACCGACACCTGTTGCAGCGAAGCGCCCAACTCGGGGACTTTCAGCACGGCGCGGCGCACCGGCACGGCAAACTCGGTGTCTTCGATACCTTGGAGGACAGCGTTCGCCCGGCGCTGCTCCGAGTCGCGCAGGTAGACCACGTCGATCTCGTCGCCGGGGTGGTAGCGGGCCACCACCTCCTGCAGTTCAGAGGTGCTGTTGACGCTCCGCCCGTCGATCTGCAGCAGGATGTCGCCCTCGCGCAGGTCGGCCCCGGCGGCGGCACTCTCGGCGTTGACGCGCTCGATGTAGACGCCCCGCACGCCCTCGATGCCCAGCTCGGCGGCCCGCTCGGAGGTCATGTCGGAGATCGACACGCCCAGTAGCGCCCGCTGCACCTTGCCGAAGTTGAGCAGGTCTTCGGTGACCTTGCGCACCAGCGCGGCCGGCACGGCAAACGAGTAGCCCGCGTACATGCCCGTGTTGGTGGCGATGGCCGTGTTGATGCCGATCAGTTCGCCGTTTAGGTTGACCAGCGCCCCGCCCGAGTTGCCGGGATTCACGGCGGCGTCGGTCTGGATAAAAGATTCGATGGCGAACTGATTGTTGCGCGTGCGCAGGATGTTGATGTTACGCCCCTTGGCGCTGACGATGCCCGCCGTCACCGTCGAGGTCAGGTCGAACGGATTGCCCACGGCCAGCACCCACTCGCCGATCTGCAGCTTATCGGAGTCGCCGTATTGAACGTAGGGAAGCTGCTGGGCGTCGATCTTCAGCAGCGCCAGGTCGGTGGTGGGGTCGCTGCCGATCAGCTCCGCCGGGTAGCGGCGTTTGTCTTCCAGCACCACGTTGATCTGCCCGGCCTCGTCGATCACGTGGTGGTTCGTCACGATGTAGCCGTCGGCCGTCAGGATCACGCCTGACCCCGACGACTCGCGCAGCTCGTCCGGGTGGCCCCGCCCCAGCAGGTCTTGCAGCATCGAGGCGGGGTTGCGCCCACCGCCGCCCGCCGTGGTGATGTGCACCACGGTGCGCTTCACCTCGTTGGCAGCCACCACGAAGTTGAGGCCCCTCGGCACCACCACGCCCGAGTCGGCCAGGAAGTCGCGCAGCGCCACCGCATCCTCGTTTTGGGTCACCACCAGGGGCGTCGTGGCGGGGGTGCCGAGCAAGTAATGCTGCGCCCCGAGGGCCACGGCGGCCCCGATGACGGCGGCGAGCAGGATGCCGATAAAAAATTTCCCTTGGTTCATGCGTGAAGAGTCGAGATAAAAGTGAGGATTGATACGGCGGGCGGGTACCTACTAGAACGCGGGCGGCAGACCGAAATGTTTGAAAAGAAGTCCATCTTTCCACCTCGGCCGAACGGTAAGCCACAAGCCCCCTGCGAACAAGAGTGTCGGGAGGATAATTCATCGGCACGGCGACCAGTTACTCGGTCAAGCGCCCACGCCGGAGGCAACACGGCGGGCGGCGGATGTTACCTTTACCACCGTGCCGAAGACCCGAGCCCGCCCCCGTTCCGCCCCACGCACCCGCCGGCCGGCGCGCAAGCGTCTACCGAAGCAGCCGGCTTACAACCCCCTCCTGCTGAAGCTGTTGGTGGGCGTCTGGTTGGTAGCGGCCGCCGGCGCGGCGTACCTCTTCGTTGTGCCGCGCCTGGGCGAGTGGCGCACGCAGGCCGAGGAGATGGTGCGCCCCCTCGACCCGCCCGGCCTCACCGCCGGGGGCATCTGGCACACCTACCGGCTGCGGGCCGACGAGAGCTACTACGTGGTCGCGGGGCGGCTGAACCTGCCCGCCGACACGCTGCGAAGCTGGAACCCCGCCGTCGATACGCCCCGGGCGGGCACGCCGCTGCGCGTCCGCGTGCTGGCAGTGCACGAAGTTGCACCCGGCGAGGGGCTGAAGGCGGTTGCCCTCCGGTACGCCACCACCCAAGAGGACCTAATTCGCGCCAACGCCCTGCCGAACGACGACCTGCGCGTCGGGCAGCAGTTGGTTGTTCCGCTGCCCTACCCCTGACGCCATGCACCTCATCGGAGAATCCATCGGGCCGTACGAGATCCAAGCACTGCTCGGCGTGGGGGCGCTCGGGCGCGTCTACCGTGCACGCCACGTGCCGAAGGGGCACCCCGTGGCGCTGCGGCGGCTACCGTTCTGCCCGGACGATCCGACCGCGCGTGAGCACCTGCGGCGGCGGGTGGCGGTGCTCACGCATCTGCGCCATCCGCACCTGGTGTCGATCTACGACTACGTGGAAGACGAGCGGGGCCTTTTTCTGGTGATGGCTTACGCAGAGGGCGAGCCGCTGGACGGGTACGTAGCCGCTCGCGGGCCGCTCGACGCCCCGCGCGTCCGTGCTTTGATACTGCCGCTGCTCGACGCGGTGGCCTACGCCCACGACCGGGGCGTAACGCACGGCGACCTGCGCCCCTCGAACGTACGCGTGCAACCCGACGGCCGGCCGGTGCTGTACGGTTGCGGCGTGGCGGCCCTAAGTCGTGACCAACCCGAACTGCCACCCGCCGCCCCCTCGCCGACCGTGGTGGGCTACCTGAGCCCGGAGCAGATCAGAGGGGAAGCGGCCGGGTCTGCCACCGATATCTACTCCCTCGGCCTGCTGCTCTATCTGCTCCGCACGGGGCGGCCGCCCTACGACACCGCCATCCCGGAAGACGAACGGCCGAAGTGGGTGGCCGACGAGCCTTTGCCCCCGCTCCCCGCCGACGAGCCGGCTTTTACCGCCATCGACGGAGCCATCCGGCGGGCCACCGAAAAGCGCCCCGAACGGCGCTACGAGCGGGCGAAGGATTTTCAGCACGCCCTGCGCACGGGCGGCATCGCCGCTCCTGCCGCCGGGGGGCGGGGGGCGGAGGCCATCGTCGAGGTAGCGACGCCCGCAACCGCAAACGACGCCGAGATCGCGCTCTACCAGGAGGTGGCCGAGGGCGAGGTGCTCTCGCGACGACAGGAGCGCCGGACGCGCGCGCTGAGGCGGCAGGGGCTTTGGTTGGCGCTACTGATGCTGGTGGGCGTGGCGACGGTGCTCTTCTTCCTCTTCAGGCGCTACGACCCGAGCACGGCGCTGGCCGCTCAGCAGCAGGTGGAGCGCTTCTTCACGGCCCTCAACGAGCGCGACGCGGCGACGCTGGAAGCCGTCTTCGCCGATACGGCCGAGCGCTACTATCAGCACGAAGGCTACCCACGCAGACAGATTCTGAACAACTACGAGGAGTACTGGCGGCGCGTGCCCTACGACGCCTACGCGCTGAACCCCGAGCAACTGCTGATCACCCCGCAGAACGACGGGAGCTTCGACGTGACGGTGCCCACGACCTACCGCCGGGCGCAGAACAAGCAGATCCGGATGTTCGACCCGAACACCGAGGCGTACGCACCCGTCGAGGTGCTGGACCTGGACGTACGCCGCCTGGACTTCCGGATGCGCCTGGACGACCGCGTACGCATTATCTTCCTTCGGGAACGAGACAATGAGATCGACGAGGAGGCCCTGAATGCGCTGGTGGCCCGCTCCTGGCAATTGGTGCGCTTCTCGAAGGCGGGCCTGGTCAACAAAAGTCCCGCCTGGGTCGCCCAGCTACGTAACCAGTGGCAGCGTTTCACGCGGGCAGGCACGCTGGTGCTCGACCCCGGCGGCACCTTCGAGCAGCGCACGCGGCCCGGCGGGGAGGCCGAAGACGAGGCGGGCACCTGGACGTACGAACCCGCTCGCCACCTGCTGACGCTCCGCACCGACGAGCAGACGTACGTGTGGCGGGTGGCGGCACTGAACGACGACCAACTTGTATTGCAAACCGGCGAGGAGGGTAGCGAAGAAGTTTACCTGTACGAGCCGGCGTGAGTCGAGCTTTGTGGCGAGACACCGGCGGTCTTTTGGCTCCGCCCTGGTGATACGAACTTTTGCCGTACGGAGGTAGACGCAACGTCGACGGCATTGCGGTGGTTCGAGAACCCGTGTCCGCCGCCCGGCCGTAGGTAACTTCGCCGTCCCGTATACCGGAAGCCTCCGCACGTGCGTTCCAGCGGCAGGACAGCCGCCGGAACCAGCGAAGTGAACCTTGCCGGGGCGCATGGGTTTATCAGACTTGTTCGGTAACTTGAAACCTCAACGGAGCCTCGGAAAGCGTGAAGAAGTTTTTACTACTTGTTGCCTTGTCGCTGTCGGTCGTTCCTGCCTGGGCACAGGACGACGATGACTACGAGTACAAGGAAGAGATCGGCTACGGGCTGACGACCAACACCAACAGCAGCTTAGTCGGGGGCATCATGTTCAAGTACGCCAAGGCGCGTACGCCCCGGCAGTACGTCCGCTACGGCATCGAGATTGTCAACATCAAGCACCCGAAGGAGCGGCGCAACCAGCAGGGCTTTCAGGGCTCCTACATCGAGGCGAAGGCCAACTACCTTTTCGCGCTGCGCCCCCACTACGGCCGGGAGTTCGTGCTCTTTCGTAAAGCGCCCGAAGACGGCGTGCAGCTCAACTTTTACGCGGCGGCGGGGCCCTCCATCGGCCTCGTGAAGCCGTATTACGTTCGCTACACCCTGCAGGGCGGGAACAACGAGATCTACAGCGACCCTTACC
>JBARYS010000097.1:0-10246 GCA_049648155.1 Catalinimonas sp.
TGGCAATACCGCTCCTGCTGGCCGGCTGCGACCTTCAGCAGGAGGTCGAAATCGACCTGCCCGCGTACGAGCGGAAGCTGGCCGTGGAGGCATACTTGGAGCCGGGCCAACCCTACCGCCTGGTGCTGACCGAGACGCAGAGCTACTTCGACAGCGTGTCGCTGCCGTTGGTGCAAGACGCCGAGGTGATCATCCGCCACGGCGCGGAGGAGATCCGGCTGCAACCGGGCCTGTTCGTCGACACCACCAACCTGAAGGTGTACAACTGGGCCGCCGAAGCGCGCGTGCCCTTGACCTCGGACGAGGTCTTTACGCTGGACGTGCGCGACGGGCGGGGGCGCACCCTGAGCGGCACCACGCGCCTGCTGCCGCCGGTGCGCATCGACACGGTGGAGTGGCGCTTCGACGAGGATACCGCCGCCTACGTGCTGACGCGCTTTCAGGACCCGGCGGGCGTGCCGAACTACTACCGCCTGATCATCAACCGCGACAGCCTGAGCGGTGGTGCCGACGTGGACTTCGTGGTCGACGACGAGCTGCTCGACGGCCAACAGGTGCCGCTGGGCACGGGCTTCAACTACGCCGCCGGCGACACGCTCTTCGTGCGCCTCTATCACCTCGATCCGCGCCACTTCCGCTTTCTAGAGACCGCCTTCGACGCGCGCAACTCGAACGGCAACCCCTTCGCGCAGCCCGCCCCGCTGGTCTCGGGCGTAAACGGAGGCGTGGGCGTCTTCACCTGCCTGAGCTACGACCAGCGGCGGATCATCGTGGGGGAGTAGGGGCGCTGCGCTTTCGGGAGCCGGGGCGCGGCGGGTTTGTGGCGGTCAAAACGTCAGCCTCGCCGCAGATAGGTACCTTTTTAGGTTAGCCACTTAACATCGGCAATAGTCGCCTCATCAAAACTTCGAGATGAAAGAACCGGTATCTGCGGTCCTCTGCGGATGACTTTGCGAGAAAATAGCAACTTCTGAGCCTGATGCAGTACATCATCAATAGATGAGTTGCAAAGTTCTTTCCACAGAGACCCCATAAAGGGTTCGATAACAGTGTGTTCTCAGCTTCTACAGGGTTCTCAACTGAAGCAGCAATGTTATATGTGAACCGAAGTTTGGACGACCGTGGGAAGTAGCTTGTCAACGCCCCAATTTCCCCTTCAGGAAGCGCGCCGTGTGGTTGTCTTCCAACGCTACCATCGCCTCGGGCGTGCCCTCAAAGGTGATTTGCCCGCCCCCTTCGCCGCCCTCGGGGCCGAGGTCAATGATCCAGTCGGCGGTCTTGATCACGTCGACGTTGTGCTCGATGATCACCACCGAGTGGCCCTGCTCGACCAGCGCGTTGATGGCCCCCAGCAGTTGGTGGATGTCGTGGAAGTGCAACCCCGTGGTCGGCTCGTCGAAGATGAACAGCAGGCGGTCGGTGGCGCTCAGGCCCGCGCCCTTGCCCAGAAAGGAGGCCAACTTGACGCGCTGCGCCTCGCCGCCCGAGAGTGTGTTCGACGACTGCCCCAGGCCGATGTAGCCCAGCCCGACGTCTTGCAGCGGCTTGAGGCGCTCCAGCACGCGCGGCTCGTCGGCGAAGAAGTCGACGGCCTCGTTCACGGTCAGGTCCAGCACGTCGGCGATGTTCTTGTCGCGGTAGCGCACCTCCAGCACCTCCTGCTTGAAGCGGCGGCCTTCGCAGCCCTCGCACGTCAGGTAGATGTCGGCCATGAACTGCATCTCGATCTTGACCTGCCCCTCGCCCTGGCACACCTCGCAGCGGCCGCCGTCGACGTTGAACGAGTAGAACGCCGGTTTGTAGCCCCGCTGCTTGGCGAGCGGCTGGTCGGCGAAGAGCGCGCGGATGTAGTCGTAGGCTTTCACGAAGGTGACCGGATTCGAGCGCGACGACTTGCCGATGGGGTTCTGGTCGACGAACTCCACGCGCGTGATCTCGTTGAGGCTGCCCGCCAGCCCGTCGAGGCGGCCCGTCTGCTCCGACACCGAGTCGCCCAGGTGCTTGGCCAGCGCGGGGTAGAGCAGCCGTTTCACCAGCGTCGACTTGCCCGAGCCGCTCACGCCCGTCACCACCGTCACCGTCCGCAGCGGAAACTTGACGTCGAAGCCGCGCAGGTTGTGCTCGCGCGCGCCCTTGATCTCGACGTAGTCGGACCAGGGGCGGCGGCGTGGCGGCACGGGCACCTGGTCGGCACCGTGCAGGTAGCGGGCGGTGTGGGAATCGAGCGCGGCGCTCATCTCGGCCACGGTGCCCTGGAAGAGCAGCTTGCCGCCGTGCGCCCCGGCGTCGGGTCCGATGTCGATCAGTTGGTCGGCGGCGCGCATCACCTCTTCCTCGTGCTCGACCACGATCACCGTGTTGCCCAAGTCGCGGAGGACCTTCAGCACGCCGATCAGCCGGTGCGTGTCGCGCGGGTGCAGGCCGATGCTGGGCTCGTCGAGGATGTACATCGACCCCACCAGGGCACTGCCGAGCGACGTGGAGAGCTTGATGCGCTGGTACTCGCCGCCCGAGAGTGTGCTGGTGCGGCGGTTCAGCGTCAGGTAGCCCAGTCCCACCTCGTCGAGGTAGCGCAGGCGGCTGATGATCTCGCGCAGCAGTTGCCGCGCCACCTGCTGCTGGTGCTCGGGCAGGGTCAGCTCGTCGAAGAAGGTGCGCACCTCGCGCACGGGCAACAGCACCAGGTCGGTGATCGAGCGGCCGTCGATCTTGACGTAGCCGGCGTCCCGGCGCAGGCGCGTGCCCCGGCAGTCGGGGCAGGTGGTCTTGCCCCGGTAGCGGGCCATCAGCACGCGGTACTGCACCTTGTGGCTCTGCGTGCCCACCCATTCGAAAAAGGGGTGGATGCCGCCGAAGTACTCGTTGCCGTTCCAGAGCAGAGCCAGCTCCTCGTCGGTGAGGTCCTGCACGGGGCGGTGCACCGGGAAGTCGAACTCGATGCCGCGCTTCAGCAGGGGTTGCAGCCACTCGCGCTGCTGCTTCTCGCTGCGCCAAGGGGCCACCGCGCCCTCGTAAACCGACAGACTTTTGTTGGGAATCACCAGGTCGGGGTCAATGCCGAGCACCTTGCCGAAGCCCTCGCACGTGCGGCACGCGCCGTAAGGGTTGTTGAAGGTGAACAGGTTGCTGCTCGGCTCCTCGAACGTGATGCCGTCGGCCTCGAAGCGGTCGGAGAAGTCGCGGGTTTCCCCGCCGGGAATCTCCGTGCGGCAGGAGCCGTGCCCCTCGTAGAAGGCCGTCTGCACCGAGTCGGCCAGGCGGAAGCGCAGGTTCTCGTCCTCTTCGCCCACCTCGTTGGGCTGGATCACCACGCGGTCGATCAGCACGAAGAGCGCCTCCTCGGGCAGGTCGCGGTTGCGGTTCAGCACCTCTTCGATGAAGTGTACTTCGCCCGCCGCCTGCACCCGGCTGAAGCCCTGTTGCAGCAAAATCTTCAGCTCCTCGCGCAGCGTACGGTCAGCGTGGCGCGGCAGCGGGGCCAGGATCATGGCGCGCGTCTTTTCGGGCTGCGCCATCAGGTAGTTCACCACGTCGGTGACGGTGTCCTTCCGCACCGCCTCGCCACTCACGGGCGAGTAAGTCTCGCCCACACGGGCGAAGAGCAGCTTGAAGTACTCGTAGATCTCGGTCGAGGTGCCCACCGTCGAGCGCGGGTTGCGGGTGTTGACCTTCTGCTCGATGGCGATGGCCGGCGAGACGCCCCGGATGTAGTCGACCTCGGGCTTCTCCATGCGCCCCAGAAACTGACGGGCGTAGCTCGACAGCGACTCGACGTACATGCGCTGCCCCTCGGCGAAGAGCGTGTCGAACACCAGCGACGACTTGCCCGAGCCCGACAGCCCTGTCACCACCACCAGGCGGTTGCGGGGGAAGGCCACCGAGAGGTTCTGAAGGTTGTTGACACGCGCGCCCTTGATGATGATGTGGCGGCGGGGGTCGAGTTGGTCGAGGTCGGAGACGGTATACTGCCCGGCAGAGCGCTGCCCGGCGGGGAGGGTTTCGGTCGGCGTGTTCACGAGGTAGGCAACGGGGCGCGGGGGGGCGAAGGTTCCGGCTATTTTGCCTTAGCGGCCCGCGTGGGCAGGCCATGCCCAAAGTCCACAAATTGCGGCGGCGCCTCGCCCGACGGCCTCACCAATTCACGCGGTTCGCCGCTGGTCGCCGGGCGGGGTTTCCGGCGGTCGACGGGGCTGCTTGTGCGACCTACAGCCCACGAGGACGCTGTCCCTTCGGCCTCACGCACCGTGCGCACCCGCGCTTCGTCGGCCGGCGCCGTATCGATGCGGCGTGTCACCTCGGCGTGGTAGGGTTGCCGTCGCTCAATGATGCGCTGGTTCAGCGTGATCTCATCTTTTAGCTGCGCCACCGTCTGCATCAGCCAGGCCGGGCCGCGTCGTTTGCACGATACTCGTTCAAGAAGAGCGCGAGGAGCACGCTAAAGACGATCAGCAGCGCTTCGCCGAAGTAGCGGATCAGGCCACGCCCGGAGGGGAGGCACGGTACCCGGAAGGTTCGCTTCTAGCCGTTCGCCTTGACGATGTCGACGAAGTCGCGCGCTTTCAGCGACGCCCCCCCGATCAGGCCGCCGTCGACGTCGGGCTTGGCGAAGATCTCGGCGGCGTTGCTGGGCTTGACGCTGCCGCCGTAGAGGATCGTCACGGCGTCGGCGGTAGCTTGGTCGTACTGCGCGGCCAGTTGCGTACGAATCGCCGCGTGCATGTCCTGGGCCTGTTCGGGCGAGGCGGTCTTGCCGGTGCCGATGGCCCACACCGGCTCGTAGGCAATTACCAGCGCACGGACGGCCTCCGCCCCGAGGTGGTAAAGCTCGCTCGACAGTTGTTCGGCCACGTAGGCCTCGTGTTCGTCGGCCTCGCGCACCTCTAGCGGCTCGCCGCAGCAGTAGATCGGCACCAGGTCGGCGGCACGGGCGGCGTCCACCTTCCGGGCGATCACCTCGCCCCGCTCGCCGAAGTAAGCGCGGCGCTCGCTGTGGCCCAGCACCACGTAGTCGCACCCGGCCGAGCGCAGCATCGGGGCCGACACCTCGCCGGTGTAAGCACCCTTTGCCTCCTGGTGGCAGTTCTGCGCGCCGAGGTAGAGGCTGTTGCCCTCGCCGAGCAGCCTTTGGGTGGCGTACAGAAAGGGAAACGGCGGGATCATGACCACCCTACCACCGGCGGGGGGCTCGTCGGCCAGCATGTTGACGACCTCCGAGACCAGGGCCTGGGCGGCGTCGGCTTCCAGGTTCATTTTCCAGTTACCGGCAACGATACGCTCACGCATGAGAAAAAGGGGTTTGGGTTGGCAGGCAAAGATAGAAGACTTGCTCGGCAGGGCGCTACGTCAGGTCGCGCACGGCGAAGCGCTCGCGGTCCCACCCGGCACGGCGGGCCCCGGCCTGGTAGGTGCTCTCCAGAAAGTCGAGCAGCGCCTGCCGGGGGTTGTCGGCCGTGCGCACGGCGTCGTACGAGAGCAGCGCCATCGGGCTGCCGTTGCTCTCAACCCACCGGGCGGCGGCGGGCTGCAGCGGCTCGTCGGCGATGCCCTCGGGGGCAGGGTACGTGTAGCAGTAGAACGACGCCTCGCGCACGTTGTCGTCGCCCGCCCAGAAGCCCGCGCTGATCACCTCGTGCGAGTAAGCGTCGCGGTCGGCGCGGGTGCCCCCGTCCATGGGCGTCTCACGTCCCGAGTAGCGCGCCGTGGCCAAGTCGAAGCTGTGCCAGAACAGTTGGGTGGGACTGACCTTCCCCGTGAAGCGCCCGCTGAACTCCTTGAACACCTGGTCGATCCAAGCCAGCGCCCGCCGGAATCGGTTCACCCAAGCGGGGTCGTAGGTGTGGTAGGTGGTGCAGTTCTCGAACAGGTCTTTGTAGGGGTGATCGTAGGGGCGGGCCAGGATGTCGACCCGTACGCCCAGCTCGGCCAGTCCATCCACCACCTGCCGGTAGAAGTCGGCCACGGTCAGGCCGTCGCGCAGGGCGATCTCACGCCGTCCGCCCTCGCTGGTGAGCATCTCGACGTGGTGATCGACAAAGTCGAAGGCCACTTCGAAGGTGAGGTCCCCGTGCGGCATGGGCGAGGTGCGCACGCCGCGCGGCCCCAGGTAAAAGGTCACGAACCACCAGTGATTCTTGCGGGGTGTATTCGCCAGCTTGATCTTCCCCACCACTTGCAGGTAGAGGTGCAGCGTCTTCTTGGTCTCCTCCCACGCCTCAAGCGGCAGGGCGGGCAACCGTTCGGAGTTAGTCATTTCTTTATATACAGTCAATGGCTTTCAGTCGATGGACCATCGACTATGGACTAAAACTAAACGAGCTTCGGAAGTTGGGCTTCGAGTTCGGCACGGCGAGATTCGTACTGCGGCGGCAGCTTCAAGGCGGTGCCCAGAGCGGCGGGGGCCTCGTCGGCGGCGAAGCCCGGCGGGTCGGTGGCGACTTCGAACAGGACGCCGCCCGGCTCGCGGAAGTAGATCGCCTTGAAGTACTGCCGATCGATCTGCTCGGTCACTTGCAGGCCTCTGTCCAGCACGCGCTGCCGGATGGCGAGTTGCTCCTCTTCGGTCTTGACGCGGAAGGCCACGTGGTGCACCGAGCCACCCGCGATCTTGCCCAAGTGCTCGCTGGGCAGCTCGACGAGGTCGACCACGTCGGCGGTGTCGATGACGTCGGTAACGTAGCGATAGCGGTTCACGTGCTCCTGCTGCAGCGTGTAGCCCAGCACCTCGGTGAGGACGGCGGCCGTCGCTTCGCGCTCGCGCAGCGTGAGCGTGACGCCCCGGAAGCCCCGGATGGCCTCGTCGGCGCCTACCCCCTCGGCGAGGTGCGGCGTGCGGTCGTCGGCGCGGGCCACCAGCTCCAGCTTCAGGCCGTCGGGGTCGAGCACGGTCAGGTACTCCTCGTCGAAGCGGCGGGCGGGCTTGTTGTAAATGATCCCGGCGGCGTCCAGGCGGTCTACCCAGAAGCCGAGGCTGCCGGGCGGCACGACGAAGGCCGTCTCGGTCACCTGGCCGCTACCCCGCGTGCCCTGCTGAATGCCTTGCCAGGGGAAGAACGTCATGATCGTGCCCGGCTCGGCCCCGGCGTTGCCGAAGTAGAGGTGGTAGGTGTAGGGGTCGTCGAAGTTGACCGTCTTCTTCACTAGCCGCAGGCCGAGCGTGCGGGTGTAGAAATCCAGGTTGCGTTGGGCGTTGCCGGCGATGGCCGTGACGTGGTGCAGGCCGTGGGCGCGTGGTTCCATGTGGAGGGGTTCGGAAAGAGAGTTAGGTAAGCACAGAGACGATCTCGTGCGCCGGGGGGTTATCGGTGCCGCGCCAGAATCTGGTTCGCCTGCGCCACCTCGTCGGCGTTGATGGTGTGACCCAGGCCGGGGTAGATGCGGCACGTCACGGCCGCGCCCATTCCGGCGTAGGTCCGTTCGGTGTCGCGCACGCGGGCGGGCGGCACGTGCGGGTCGGGGTCGCTGCTACCCAAGAAGGTGGGCGTCCCGGCGAAGTCGCCGTCGTAATGCGTGGGGTCGAGCGTCGCGCCGATCAAGCCACCCGTGAAGGCCACCACCCCACCCCACCGGCGGGCGTGGCGCGCGCAGAACTCGGTGGTCAGGCACGCCCCCTGCGAGAAGCCCGCCCAGCAGATGCGGTCGTCGGCAAAACCCCGCTCGTTCAGGTGCTCGTGCAGCTCGGCCAGTCGCCGCAGGCTGTCCGAGAAATAGGGTTCGTTTTGCGCCGTGGGAGCCATAAAGCTGCACGGATACCAAGTGCGGCCGGGCGCTTGCAGAGCCACCCAGGCGTAGTCGGCCGCGTCGAGCTCGCGCGCCAGCGTGAGGATGCTCTCGGCCGTGGCCCCGCGCCCGTGCAGCAGGACCAGCACGCGCGCGGCACGGTCGAGGAGCGTGCCGCCGGCGGCAACGTGCCCGTCGGAGAGTGAGAAGGTCGGCATGGCTAACGCATCGACTTGTAGGCGTTGATCAGGCCGTTGGTGGAGGCGTCGTGGGTGGTCACGTCGGCATCGCCCTTCAGCTCGGGCTGGATGCTCTTGGCGAGTTGTTTGCCTAATTCGACGCCCCACTGGTCGAAGCTGAAGACGTTCCAGATCACGCCCTGCGCGAAGATCTTGTGCTCGTACATCGCGATCAGGCTGCCCAGCACGCGCGGCGTGAGCTGCTTAAACAAGATGGAGTTAGTGGGGCGATTACCCTCGAACGTGCGGTACGGCAGCAGGCGCTCGACCTCCTCGTCGGTTTTGCCCGCCGCCCGCATCTCGTCGCGCACCTCCCGCTCAGATTTCCCCTGCATCAGCGCCTCGGTCTGGGCGAAGAAGTTCGACAGCAAGATCGGGTGGTGGTCGCCCAGGGGGTTATGGCTGCGCGCGGGGGCCAGAAAGTCGCACGGCACCAGCTTGGTGCCCTGGTGGATTAGTTGGTAGAACGCGTGCTGCCCGTTGGTGCCCGGCTCCCCCCAGATGATCGGCCCGGTCTGGTGGTGAATCGGGTGGCCGGCGCGGTCGGTCGACTTGCCGTTGCTCTCCATGTCGCCCTGTTGCAGATAAGCCGCAAAGCGGTGCAAGTACTGATCGTAGGGCAGGATGGCGTGCGTGTCGGCGTCGTAGAAGTTGTTGTACCAGACACCCAGCAGCGCCAGCGTCACGGGCAGATTCTCGGCGAACGGCGCGGTGCAAAAGTGCTCGTCCATGGCGTGCGCGCCCTCCAGCAGCTCGCGGAAGCGGTCGAAGCCCAGCGTGCAAGCAATGGGTAGCCCGATGGCCGACCAGAGCGAGTAGCGCCCCCCCACCCAGTCCCAGAAGCCGAACATGTTGTCGGCGTCGATGCCGAAGTCGCGCACGCCCGCCGCGTTGGTCGAGAGCGCCACGAAGTGCCGTGCCACGGCGGCCTCGTCCTTCATCGTGTCCAGCAGCCAAGCGCGGGCCGTGCGGGCGTTGGTCATCGTCTCCTGCGTGGTGAACGTCTTGGACGCCACCATGAAGAGCGTCGTGGCGGGGTTCAGGTCGCGGAGCGTCTCGGCCACGTGGGTGCCGTCGACGTTCGACACGAAGTGCGCCCGCAGGTGCGGCTTGCGGTAGGGCTTCAGCGCCTCGGTGACCATGACCGGCCCCAGGTCCGACCCGCCGATGCCGATGTTCACCACGTCGGTGATGGCCTCGCCGGTGTAGCCGCGCCACTCGCCGGAAATCACGCGGCCGCAGAACCGCTCCATGCGGTCCAGCACGTCCCGCACCTCGGGCATCACGTCCCGGCCCTCGACCATCACCGCCCGGTCCGAGCGGTTGCGCAGGGCCACGTGCAGCACGGCGCGCCCCTCGGTCTGATTGATGGCCTCGCCGTCGAACATTGCGTCGACGGCCTCACGCAGGCGGCACGCGTCGGCCAACTCCAGCAGCAGCCGGTGCGTTTTCTCGGTAATCCGGTTCTTGGAGTAGTCGAGCAGGATGTCCTCGAAGCGCAACGAAAAGCGCTCGAAGCGTTCGGGATCATCCTTAAACCAATCGGCCACGCGCTCGCCGCAGGTGGCGGCCTGGTGGTCTTTCAGGGTGGACCAGACGGCGGTCCGGGTGGGGTCAACGGAGGGTAACACGTTGTTATTCGGTTAGCGGTTGGGGTTGGCGGTTGGCAGCTTCGGAAGCGCTCAACCGTGTATCATCAAATGATTCGTGCACACTTGCCACCAAGATCCTACAAAGGCTCGATGCCGACGCGTTCGTAGCCTTTGTAGGGTTCTCGCATGAGATAGCAATGTTACAAGTTCATGAGTTGAGCGAACTGCTCCTCAGTCAGGCCGGTAGCTGCTCGCCACCACCACTCATTTCAAATGTCTTGATAGCTGATTGCCGTGATGGATAAATTTGTAGCTTAGAAAGTAGCTCTGATTATCAGGTAGTTAACAACGAACAATTCCAGGAGGTCTTCATCTCGAAAAGGCAATTTGTCGGTATACTCCCCTAAGCGCTCGGCGGTGTCGAGGCGTGTGCGTAATGCGTCAAGTTACGCCTGCTGCTCAATAAAGTAGCGCGTAAGTTCTTCGGCCTTTTGCAGCAGCGGGCGGGTCATCTCAGTTGCCCCCCGCCTCTCGGCGAGTGCTTAGGCTTCGAAGGGAACTTTCGGAGGATGACGGTGCCGACGCACGCAGTTGGCCACTGCGGCGAGCGGTGGCCGCCGTGGGCGAAGGCAAAGACGGCCCGGCCGCTCTGTGCCGCCTGCGCTCGGGGGGTGAACTTCACGGGGCGCTCATCAAACC
>JBARYS010000098.1:0-6023 GCA_049648155.1 Catalinimonas sp.
TACCTGATCGTGAAGGCCGCCGAGATGGAGCTGCTCACCGCCATCCTGGGGCAGTTCATCGGCGTGGGCGTGGTGGCGGCCATCGTCGTGTTCCAGCCCGAGGTGCGCAAGTTCCTGATGCTGATCGGCAGAAGCTCGTTCTTCAACAACGAGCTGCTGTTTCGCAGCCTGCTGCGCCGCAACACCACGCTCAACGACATCAACCTGCAGCCCGTGCTCGACGCCGCCAAGGCTATGTCGGGCACCAACACGGGTGGGCTGATCGTGTTCGCTAAGAACTCGGAGCTGAAGTTCTACGCCGAATCGGGCGACATTCTCGACGCGCTGCTCTCGAAACGGCTGCTGCTGTCGATCTTCTACAAGAACAGCCCCCTGCACGACGGCGCCGTGATCATCTACCAGAACCGCATTAAGGCCGCCCGCTGCATCTTGCCCGTCACCGAGAGAACCGACGTGCCCGCCAACTTGGGCCTGCGCCACCGGGCCGCCCTGGGCATGAGCGAGGCCACCGACAGCGTGGTGATGGCCATTTCGGAGGAGACCGGCCAGATGTCGCTGGCCTTTAACGGCAAGCTGGCGACTAACCTGTCGATCACCGAGTTGCGCGAGCACATTCGCCTCTACCTCCACGAGGAGAACGCCGAGGTAGCCCTGAAAGAGACCGCCGCCAAGGACGATAATCTCGTGGAGCAACCGGCCTGACTGCCCCAAGCACCTGCGGCCCCGATTTTGCTATCTTGCGAAGCATGATTCGACTGGCCCTGTTCTGCGGGCTGTTCGGCGTGTTCCTGACCGCCGCCGCCCAACCCACTGAGGTCGAGATGCCCGCCCGCATCCGCTTCGCAGACGTGGAGCTGCAACTTACCGCCGGGGCGCGCAAGAAGGTCCGGGCGAGTGCCGAAGCGCTACGCCGCTCGCCGAAGTTTTTCAATCTGAAGGTCGACAAGGCCGACGCTTACTTCCCGATCATCGACCGGGTCTTCCGCGCCGAGGGCGTGCCGTTCGATTTTCGTTACCTCGTGCTGCAAGAGAGTGGGCTGGTGCCCGACGCCGTCTCGTCGTCGAACGCGGTGGGATACTGGCAGTTCAAAAAGGTGTCGGCACAGGAGGTAGGACTGCGCGTGGATGGCCAGGTCGACGAGCGCATGAACATCGTATCGGCCACGCGGGGAGCCGCCCGCTATCTGAAGCGCAACAACCAGCAGTTCGACAACTGGATGATCGCCCTGCTCTCGTACAACATGGGCATGACCGGCGCGAAGAACTTCTCGAACGCGCGCGACTTCGGCAAGCGGCAGATGCAGATCAGCGAGCATTCGCACTGGTACATCCTCAAGTTTCTGGCACACAAGCTGGCGTTCGAAGATTACGTACTTAAAAACCCGAACCCACCGCTGCGCATCGTCGAGGTGCGCGACGGTGAAGACAAGACGCTGCGACAGATCGCCGACGAAACGCGCCTGTCTTACGACGAGGTGGAAGCGTACAACAAGTGGCTCAAGGGAAGGCGCATACCTTCCGACCGCCCGTACGTAGTGACACTGCCCGTTCGCACCGACTCGGGTTCGCCACTCTTGGCCCTGCTCGACGATCCCGAAGCGCCGTCCGGACGCGCCTCCCGCCCCGCCCCGCGTCCCGCCAAGGCACCCGCCGCCAAACAAGAGACCCTGAAGCCATGGGGCTTTCATCAACAGAAGGAGAGCCACAGCGACGGGCCGGTGTTCTACGCCTACAACGGCCGCAAGGCGATCCTGGCCGAGACCGGCGACAACGTGGGTTCACTGGCGAAGAAGGGCAACGTGACGACCGACGAGCTGCGACGCTACAACGACCTCCGCGACGGCGACCGCATTCAGCCCGGGGCAATCTACTACCTGCGGAAAAAGTGGAAGCGCGCCAAGACGCCCGTCTACGTGACGCAGCAGCCCGACGAGACGCTCTGGAGCGTGGCACAGGGACACGGCGTACGGCTGGAAGCGCTGTTGCAAAAGAACCGCATGGACGACGGCTACCGCCCGCTGCCCCCGGGCACGGAGGTCTACCTGCGCCGGAAGAAGCCCAAGAACGACCGCAACTTTCTGGTGCGCGCGTTCGGCCGCAAGGCTCCGCCGCCCCCTCGGACCGCACCCGCCCCACCCCGCCGGGAGAAGATCGAAGAAGCACCCGTGCCCGACGTGGAGGCGGGCACGCCCGTCTTTGAAGCGCCGGCGGCGACGCCGGAGTTCGTCGAGGAGGTCGCCACGTTCGAGTACGAAGACCCCGCCGTGGGCACTACCGCCCCGCCGCCCTCCCGCCGGGAGAAGACCATCGTGATCCGTTCGACGCCGATGAGCGAAGGGCCGACCGACGATACGACGCCCGCCGGGGAAGCGGTGCTCGACCCGGTTGCCGAGGAGTTTCCCGCCGAAGCTGTCGAGATCGGCACGACCGCTCCCCCACCCACCGCGACGATCCTGCCGCCCGCCGCCGACCCCGACGCGTTGGGCGGACACATTCACGTGGTGGCGGCCGGGGAGACGCTCTACGCCATCGCCCGCCGTTACGACACCTCGGTCGACAGCCTGCGGGCCTGGAACGAACTGGGAAGTAGTGCGCTGAGCGTAGGCCGGACACTGCGTTTCCGGCCCCTCGCCAACCCCGCCGCACGCACGCACCGGGTGGCCCCCGGCGAGACGCTCTACGCCATCGCCCGCCGCTATGGGGTCACGATCAAGGCTCTGCTCGCCCGCAATGGGAAAGCCGACGCTCAACTCGCCGTCGGTGAGGAGCTGGTCATTCCGTAGCGCCGGCAGGCAAATTCCGCTGCCCGCCGAACGCCCCCATCCCGTCTGCCGTTGCCTACGTACTACTTTTTAAGAACGTAGAACCCAACCGACTATGAATAACTCCCGATTTTTTAAGGCCGCCGGTAAGAAGGCCAAGCGTTACCTACGCGAGCCCGAAGAGCTCGACGAGCTCCTGCACAACATCGACAGTAAGCTCCGCAACATCAAGCGTGACGAGAGCATCCACCAGGTCATCGACTACGTCAAGACCTTCGGTCGTCTGGTGAGTGCTTACCGCTCGGGCCGTTACCGCGAAATCTCGACCACGAAGCTTGGGCTGGTGGTGGCCTCGCTGATTTACTTCATCTCGCCCCTCGACCTGATCCCCGACTTCATTCCGGTGCTCGGCTTGCTCGACGACCTCTCGGTGCTCGCCTGGGTGTTTAACACGGTGAAAATCGAGATCGAACGTTTTAAGGACTGGGAGGGTGAATTTACGGACTTCGAAGACGTGTCGGCCGCCGACGACGAACTGAAGATTTACCCGCCGCCGCGCGCCTGAACTAACCCTGCCGACCATGGAAATTGTCAACCGCGTGGCGCAGAGCGCCCTCGTTACGTTCGATCTGGAAGAGTACCATCACCCCGGCCCGCGTGTGCTGCTCGACCTGCGTGACCAACTCTTCGAGGGGATGATTCTGCGCGAGCGCGACTTCCGTGCCTTCGTCAAGGAACACGACTGGACGCAGTACGCCGACCAGAATGTGGCCGTCACCTGCACCGCCGACGCCATCGTGCCCACCTGGGCCTACATGCTGGTCGCCACGCGGCTGGTTCCCTACGCGCACTTGGTCGTCTTTGGTGATCTAGCCGCCCTCGAAGATGCCTTGTACCGCGACGCGCTTGCGCACGTGAACCCCGACGACTACCGGGGCGCGAAGGTGGTCGTAAAAGGGTGCAGCCGCTACGAAGTGCCCCCCAGCGCTTACGTCGAGATTACCCGGCGGCTGAGGCCCGTGGTAGCGAGCCTGATGTACGGCGAGCCGTGCAGCAGCGTGCCCCTCTATAAACAGCCGAGGCCGAAGACCCCTTGAGGCGGCGGTGGCGGATTCGCTAATTTGCGTCCGCTATGCACACCTACCGCGTGATCGGGGCGATGTCGGGCACCTCGCTCGACGGACTGGACATTGCCCTTTGCCACTTCGAGGGGACCGACGACGGCTGGAAGTACCACATCGAAGCCGCCGAGACCATCCCCTACGGCGTGAAGTGGCGCACCCGCCTCATGGAGCTCCCGCAGGCGAGTGCGCTTGACCTGGCCCTGGCCGACCGTGACTTCGGCAACTTCGCCGGTGAGCAGATTCGCTACTTCATGCAGCGCCACGAGGCGGAGGCCGACTTCATCGCTTCGCACGGACACACCGTGTTTCACCGCCCCGACCGGGAGTTAACCTTACAGATCGGCCACGGCGCTTGTCTCTACACCTCGTCGGGGCTGCCGGTGGTGTGCGACTTCCGCAGCGTCGACCTGGCCCTCGGCGGACAAGGTGCGCCGCTCGTGCCGGTGGGCGACCACTACCTGTTCGGGAACTACAGCGGCTGTCTGAACTTGGGTGGCATCGCCAACCTGTCGTTTCAGCAGGAGGGCCGGCGCATGGCCTTCGACGTGGGTCCGGTAAACATCGTCTTCAACCAACTGGCCGCCAAAATGGGCGAGAGCTACGACGAAGGCGGACAGATTGCCGCGCGGGGGACCGTGCGTTACGAGCTGCTGAAAGAGCTGGACGCACTTGATTTTTACCTGCGGAGCTTCCCCAAATCGCTGGGCCGCGAGTGGATCGACGCCAACGTGTTCCCCCTGCTGGAGGCGTCGGGGCTTTCGTCCGTCGACCGCATGGCGACATTCAGCCGCCACGCCGCGCGGCAGATCGCGAAGGCCATCGAAAAGTGCGTGCGCGACGTCCGTCCGAAGGTGCTTGTGACCGGCGGCGGCGTGTTCAACGCACATTTTCTGTCACAGATCGAGGAGGAGATGGCAGGACGTGTGCGGATGGTCGTGCCCGACGACAAGCTGGTTGAGTTCAAGGAGGCGCTGATTTTCGCCTTTTTGGGGGTGCTGCGCGTGCGCGAAGAGGCCAACTGCTTCGCCTCGGTCACGGGTGCATCGGTCGACAACCTGGGCGGCACCATTTGGGGCGGCATTGGCGGCAAGCCTTCGGTCAGCGCACCTCTTCCAGCGTCACGTCGAAGTAGCGAAGCACCGAATTAGGCGGCACCGGGGCATTCACGCTGCCGCCGTAGGCAAAACGTGAGGGCACCAGAATCTCGCCCTTCTCCCCCTCGCGCATCTGTAGGACGCCGTACTCAAAGCCGTCTTGAATGGCGCTCGCCGGCGCGGTGTTGCAGCGCGTCACCCGCAAGGGAATAAAACTCTGCACGATGAACTCGGTCGGGTCTTCGGCGCAGGTCTCCGTAAGCGTGTCGCCGGCGTTCAGCACGCTCAGCCGGAAGCTGACGCGCACGATGTCCTCCGGATAGACCGCTCTGCCGTTCGGGTTGGCCACGTCGATGCGCACGTAAACCCCCTCGGGCGAGCGCCGCACCGCCTCCTCGGGCACCTCGTCGAGGTACGACAAGATGGCCCCTTCGTCGATCTGCTCTTGCGTCTCTTGCTCGCCGCAGCCGCTCAAGAGAGCTACCACCAGCAAGAGGGTTAATCCCCGGTGCTTCATCATCATTGCCAACGTACGGCTGGTCGAAATCGTGCTACTCTACTACTTCGATCAGCTCGACGTCGAACATGAGCACCGAAAAGGGTGGGGCCGTCGGTCCGAGGGCGCGCTCGTTGTAGGCCAGCCGCGAGGGTACTAGAAATTTCGCCTTCGCGCCCTCCTTCAGCAGGGCAATGCCCTCGTCCCAGCCGGGAATCACCTCGCCGCGCCCCAGCGTGAAGGAGAACGGCTCGCCGCGGTCGTACGAGCTGTCGATCTTGTCGCCCTGCAGGTTAGTCAGCGTGTAGTTGACCTTCACCCGCTCGCCCGCCTCGGGACGGTCGCCGGTGCCGCGCCGTTCGATTGCGTAGTTCAGGCCGGATTCAGTTTGCTGCACGTTCAGGTTATTGGCGGCGGCGTAGGTGGCGATCAGGCTGTCGTCAATGGCCACGTGCGACTCCCGCATCCGGGTCATCTCGGCGTTGGCGTCGTCGCGGCGGCGCTGCATCTCGGCGGCGGGCGTCACGTCCAGCATCACCACGGTGTA
>JBARYS010000099.1:0-3512 GCA_049648155.1 Catalinimonas sp.
GCTCTATTTCTACCCGAAAGATTTTACTTCGGTCTGTACGGCCGAGGCGTGCGGTTTTCGCGAAAATTTCGCCTTTTTCGAGGGCCTCGACGTACCGGTGCTGGGCGTCAGCCGCGACGATCTCGCCACGCACCACCGCTTTCGCGAGGCGCACGAGCTGCCGTTTCACCTGCTGGCCGACACCAAGGGCGCCGTGTCGAAGCAGTACGGCGCGAACATCCCCTTTGTGAACATGACGCGGCGCATCACTTACCTGCTCGACGCCGACCACCGCGTGGCGGGCGTACTGGAGAACATGTTCAGCGCCCGACGCCACATCGACGAGATGATCGCCCAACTGAAGCGCACTTCGTCGGCAGGTTGATTCTGTGATGCTCTGAATAGAAAGCGCCGGTCGCCGAGGGGAGTCCTCAACGACCGGCTCTTCTTGCTTACGACGTAAAAAATCAGGGCGCGGCGCGCTCCAACGTGACGTCGGTGCCTTCGCGGACGCGCTTGAACTCATGGGCCTCTTTAACGCTGCGCTCGCTGCCGGTCAACTCGTCGTGGTAGGTCCGCTCGCGCACCTCGACCACCACCTGCTTACCGACCAGCTCCTGCGTGTCGAGCTCGCCGTCCACCTGGATGCCGGCGGCGTCGGCCAGTTGCAGCACCTGCGATTTCCCCGGGGCGGTGTCGTAAAAGCGGTGCTCCACGTAGCCGTCGGTGTTCTCGAAGCGGGCCGAGAAGTAACGCGTGCCCTTGTTCTCGCTCAAGCCGTCTTGCACCTCGGTGATGCGCACGGCGTGGTGGCCGTCCAGCAGCAGCGGTCGGTCTTGTTCTTTATCGAATTGGATCTTCATGATTGGTCTGTTTTGGTTCGCATTGGTCTGTACGGGCGAGCCTCGCGAAGGTTAGTCGCCGCCGGGCGATGGTCGGCGAGCGCTAGGTGGGCACGCGTCACAGATCCGTGCGGTGGATCGTCGGCCGTCTAATGTCGTCCGAACGACGCGGAGGCCTCTCCTGCCGCCGGTTTCGGGCGAACGTCCGCCGCACGACACGCCACCGGGCGGCAGAGGTCTACCTTCGAACCATTCAACTACCGCCATGAAAAAAGCCCTCCTATACTTCCTTCTGGCCGCCCTGCCGACCACCCTGGCCGCGCAAAACCTGCGCCCGCACCGCTTCGACGCCACCTTAGGCGTGGGCGAGAACACCTTCGCGGGGACATTGCAGTGGGAGCGCCTGCACGGCATCGGTCAGAAAAAGAAATTCCGCGTCGGCTACGGCGTGCGGTTGACCAACTTCTTCGCGTCGGACCTGGACTACGTCACCGCCCCGGCCGACCTGACCGTGGAGATGACCGGGCCGGGTGCTTTCTTCGGCGAGGTGGTCGAAGCGAACCTGGACACGCTGCGGCTCGACGACGCGCAACTGCACGCGCTCAACGCGGTGATCTACCTGGAGTACGCCGTCACGCCCCGGCTGGCGGCGGGCTTCAACATTGACGCGGTGGGCTTCACCTTCGGCGGCGACCAGACGGGCACGTTCCAGTCGAGTGTGTTCGAAGCGGGCAGCTCTCGCGAAAGCGCCTCGCCGACGCCCTTCAACGCGCTGCTGATCGGCGACAACGACCGCGGCACGCTCAACTCGCAGCTCTTCGTACGTTACTGGGTCACCGAGCGAATCGGCCTGCGGGCGGCGCTGAGCTACCTCTTCACCGAGTACACGACCGACCGCTCGCTGGCGTTCGAGAACGACCGCTTCCGCCACAAGGGCACTCAATTTGCCCTGGGCGTGGCTTACTCACCTTTCTGATCATGCAAACGCTCGCCTCTGCTCTCTTGATTCTGCTGCTGACGGCCGCGCCCGGCTGGACGCTGCGCCCGGACGCCTCCACGGTGCAGTTCAACATCCGCAACGCGGGGCTGAACGTGGAGGGCTCCTTCGAAGCATTTTCGGCTGCTATCCGCTTCGCGCCCGACGACCTGGCGAACAGCTCGATCCGTGCCGAGGCCCGGGCCGCCTCCATCGAGACGGGCATCGGGCTACGCGACAAACACCTGCGCGGCGAGGACTACTTCGACGCCGAGCGCTACCCCACGCTGCGGTTTGAGTCGGAGCGCATCGAACGGCGTGGCGACGGCTACGTGGCGGTGGGCCGCTTTACGGTCCGCGACGTCACCAAGACGCTCGAACTGCCCTTCACCTACGAGGCCCGCAGCGGTGGGGCGGTGTTCAAGACCACTTTTGAGATCGACCGCCGCGATTACGGCGTCGGGGGCCGTTCGCTGCTTCTGAGCGACGACGTGGAAATCGTCATCCAACTGGCAATGGAGCCCGCTGGGTGATGGACGCAAGACCGACGGCCGACTTATGACGATGTTCAATTACTGCTAGCCGGCTACCACTAACTGCCGGTCGAAAGACTGACCATACCGGATCGCCGATGCGGCTGAAATAGTACTGTTTTCAATCCCTCAACCCTTAGTCCCCTTCATCATGCTTACCCAACAAGCTCCTTCCAAGACCTCTCGCGCCGTCGGCACCCGCGTACCCACGTGGCTCGACTGGGTGCTGCGCGTCGTTCCGGCGCTGATCCTGCTGCAAACCCTTTTCTTCAAGTTCACCGCTCACCCCGACTCGGTCTACCTCTTCACGCAGGTGGGCGTCGAGCCGTGGGGCCGCATCACACTGGGCGTGTTCGAACTGATTGCGGCCGTTCTGCTGCTGATTCCCGCCACCGCCCGCTTCGGGGCCCTGATCAGCGTCGGCATGATGGTCGGCGCGATCGGTGCGCACCTGTTCCAACTGGGCATCGTGGTGAACGGCGACGGTGGTTCGCTCTTTGCCCTAGCCGTAACGACGCTGCTGTTTTCGGCGGCCGTCTTTCTGGTGCGCCGCGAGCCCGTTCCGGTGCTCTCCAAGTTTATCAAGATTTAACGCCAAACCCCTCTTCACCATGCTACGCTACCTCACCCCTTTAGCCATCCTCGTGCTTACGTTTGCCGCCGCCTGCGGTACGGATCAGGACAACGAGATTCAGGAGATGTTCACCGCCGTAGACAGCACCGGCCAAGACTCGACGGCCGCCGCCCTGCTGGCCAGAGGCACGTTCGGGGGCAGTGCCCGCTACTCGACCACCGGCCGGGTGGAACTAGTGGAGGCGAACGGCACGCGCGAACTCCGCTTTGTGGATTTTGAGACCGACCCGGGGCCCGACCTGAAGGTATACTTCGCGGCCGACGATGCCGCCGCCGACTTCGTGAGCCTGGGCAACCTGCCCGCCACGCGCGGCAACTACGCCGTCGAAGTGCCCGCCTCGGTCGACCTCCGGCAGACGCCCTACGTGCTGGTATGGTGCGAGCGGTTCTCGGAGCTGTTCGGCGCGGCGCGGCTGGAAGAGACCATGTAGCGCGCCACGGCGCACGTGTCGAAGCCCTTCTTCGCGGTGGCGACCCACCGGCGAAGGAGGGCTTTGTGTTGTCCCGACGCACACGCGGCGAACTTTCGAAAAGGACTCGGTTGTTGCC
>JBARYS010000100.1:0-1547 GCA_049648155.1 Catalinimonas sp.
CTGCGATTTATCCTGGAGCTTGCCCAGCTCACGGCGTTGGAGGAGGAGCTTCCTCCGGCGACGCGGCTCGTGGTTGTAGTGGGTGCCCTCGGCGTAGGGCGAGATGTGCAGGTTGAACACAAAGATCTCGTCGCCGACGAAAGCGCAGTAGGCATCAGACAGGTTCACGCGCGACTGGCGGATGGACTTGATCTCGGTGCCCTGAAGCTGGATGCCCGCCGTCCACTCGTCGAGGAACTCGTACTCGTACCGCGCCTTGCGGTTGCGGATGTCGACCCGCCCTTCGATTTTATCGCGCTTCTTTGCCATCGTGCTCGTGTGGGGGGGGCAAAGGTAAGCCGCCGGCCGGGGTCGCCCCGCTCAGTTGTTCACTTCGAGGAAGCGGTCCACGTCCTGCGTCTTGCCCAGCAGGATGATGATGTCGTTCTCGTAGAGCACCGTATCACCCTTCGGCACGCCGATGATGTGCTCGACTAACGAGACCGCACCGTTGCGCTGCTCTTCGAAGGTGCGCTTGATCGTGATCAGGTTTAGGTTGTAGCGCTCGCGCAGGCCCAGTTGGATGATGGTCTGGTTGGCCGCCCGGCGGGGCGTGTTGATCTCGACGATCTCGTACTCGTCGGGCAGCGGGATGAACGAGCGCATGTTGGGGTGGAGCAGCATCTCGGCCACCGTCTTGCCGACCTCGTCCTCAGGCGAGAGGATTTCGCTTACGCCCATCTTCTCCAGGATCATCCGCTGCTGGCTGCTGGCCGCCCGCGCAATGACGCGCTTCACCTTCAGTTCGAGCATCAGTACGGTGGTGAGCAGCAGCGCCTGGAAGTTCTCGCCGATGGCGACCACCACCGCATCGACGTCCTGCACGTTCTGCGCCCGCAGCGCGCGCACGTCGGTCGAGTCGAGCGCCACGGCGTAGGCCACGTCGTCCTTGATCTTTTCGACCTTCTCGGCGTCGATGTCCACGGCCAGCACCTCAGCCCCGCGTCGCGCCAGCGTGCGGGCGATGGAGTAGCCGAACTGGCCCAGGCCGATCACGGCGAATCTATTGGTCATGCGCCTTTGCTTGTAAGAAGTGAGCGACCACGGTCAGCGCCCGTTCGCAGCCCCCCCGGTTAGGAATCACCAAGTCGGCATTGTGCCGGTAGGGGGCCACGTAACGCTCGTAGGCCGGGGCCACGTGGTGTTCGTAGCGGTAAAGTACGTCCTCCTGGTCGTAGCCGCGCTCCTTGAGGTCGCGCAGCAGCCGGCGCTTCAGCTTCAGGTGCTCGGGAGCCTCCACGAAGAGCTTCAAGTCCAGCAGCGCGCGCACCTCGGAGTAATAAAACACAAACAGTCCCTCGACGATGACCACCGGCGCAGGCTCGAAGCGGAGCGTGGCGGCCTCGGCCGCCGGGTTGTTGAAGGTGTACTCCTTCAGCGTCACGGCTCGGCCCGCGCGCAGCGCCGCCAGGTCAGTGCCGAAGCGGGCGTGGTCGATGGCCTCGGGCAGGTCGAAGTTCTGTACGCCCTGCTCGTCGACGTGCTGCTCCTCGAAGGGGTGGTAGTAG
>JBARYS010000101.1:0-6073 GCA_049648155.1 Catalinimonas sp.
GCCGGGCGCATCAGGTCGGGCAGCAGCAGGCCGAAGAGGTAGGTGGGGTCGTCGGCCGCCGGGCGGTCCAGGTGGTAATGCGAGAGGTAATTCACGCGCCCGCCGCCTCTTCTTTAAGTGCGAGTTGGCCGCAGGCGGCGTCAATGTCTTTGCCCCGGCTGCGGCGCACGTTCACGATCACGCCCCGCGCTTCGAGGTAGTCGCGGAAGGCGTCGAGGCGGTCCTCGTCGGTGTTGACGAAGTCGGCTTCTTGAATAGGGTTGTACTCGATGATGTTGACCTTGCTGGGCACCTGCTTGGTGAAGCGGTAGAGCGCGGCGGCGTCCTCCAGCGTGTCGTTGAAGTCGTAAAAAACGATGTACTCGAACGTGACGCGCGTGCGCGTCTGCCGGTAGAAGTGTTGCAGCGCGTCGCGGAGGGCCACCAGCGTGTTGCTCTCGTTGATCGGCATGATCTGGTTGCGCTTGGCGTCGTCGGCGGCGTGCAGCGACAGCGCCAGGTTGAAGCGCACCTTGTCGTCGCCCAGCTTGCGGATCATCTTAGCGATGCCCGCCGTTGAGAGCGTGATGCGCTGCGCCGACATGTGCAGCCCCTCGCGCGCGGTCAGGTGCTCGATCGACTGCATCACGCCGGCGTAGTTCAGCAGCGGCTCGCCCATGCCCATATAGACCACGTTGGTGAGCGGCTGCCCGAAGTAGCGCTCGGCCTGGTCGCGGATGGCCACCACCTGGTCGTAAATCTCGCCGGCGTCGAGGTTGCGCTTGCGCGGCATGTAGCCCGTAGCGCAGAACTTACAACTCAGCGAGCACCCCACCTGCGACGACACGCAGGCCGTCATGCGGTCGGCGGCGGGGATCAGCACGCCCTCCACGCGGTGGCCGTCGTGCAGGCGGAAGATCGACTTCACGGTGCCGTCGGCGCTGCGCTGCTCTTTCTCGACCAGGGCCGGGCGGAGGTCCCAATGCTCGCTGAGCGTCTCGCGCAGGGCCTTCGAGAGGTTCGACATTTCGCCGAAGCTCCGGGCGGACCGCTGCCAGAGCCAGGCCCAGATCTGCTTCACGCGGAAGGGCTTCTCGCCCCGGTCGAGCAGAAACGTACGCAGCTCGTCGGGTGTGGCGCGGCGGATGTCAGGCTTCAGGTTCGAGGTAGGCTTCATGAGCAGGATTTATCGACGGTGGTAACCTCCCCTCCGGGGAAATGATTCCGGCCGTTTCGGGACGCACCGCAACACCAAACACCCAGCGCGCGCGGCCTTCCCCCGGATGAAACCTTTAGCCCGTCCGGACCGAATAAAGGCTCACCGTTTTTCCGGAAAAATCCGGGGCCAACGAGTATATTGCCTGAACGAGGCTTCGGTTTCCACCATCTAACCTTAGCTCCGTTTTATACCACCACAATTTTTCCATTCTTATGCCTACTGACATCACCACCGAAACGGACGTGCGGCACGTCCTGGGCAACTTCCGCGAGCGGCTGGGCCGCGACGCACTGCTCGCCCACCACTTCCGATACGTCAACTGGAACACCGACCTGCCGCCCATGCAGCAGTTTTGGTCCGACCTGCTGCTGCACAAAGACGAGCACGAGCCGCGCGGCCGCCCGTTCCCACGTCACATGTCGATGATCGGCCTCGACGAGTACCACTTCGACCGCTGGGTGGCGCTGTTCGCCGACACGATCGACACCGCCTTCCGGGGCCGCCGCGCCGAGCGGATGAAGCACCACGTGGGGCAATTGGCCCGCGCCGTGCAGTCGCAACTAAACGTGATGAGTGCCGACGATTAACGGACAACTCTTAGAGCGTATTTGGATTTTGCTTTTAGAGCGAACGCCGCCAAATTTCGTTTGGAACGAGTCGAGAGGAGTGAGCGTAGCCCAAGCTACGTGATCGAAGCGCGAGGAAGTGCAGAACGAGGTTCGGCAAGAACAGCCTGAAGGGTAAAGTCCAAGCACGCTCTTAATCAGCCACTTTGGGGCCGGAAGCTTCTGCCGATACGTTCGTATCGGCCGCTTCCCGCCCCTTTTTTACGGCCCGGCGGGCGTAGTAGCCCAGGCCGAAGAACGAGACGATCAGCAGGGCGGCGGCCACCCACTCAGTGACGCCCACCTGGGCGTCGCCCTCGACTACGGCGCGCAGTTGCTGCGCTTGTCGGCCGAGCACGACCATCACCCCCACGCGCGGCAACATGCCCAGCGTACCCGCCCAGACGAACGGCTTGAAGGGAATTTTCAGAATCACCAGCAGCAGATTCATGACCGAGAAGGGCAGCGCGGGCGAAAGCCGCGCCAACGCCGACACCTGGTAAGCATCGCCCTTGAGTTGTTCGAGCGCCCGCTGCACGGGTTCCGAGTCGCGAAAACTCGCCATGAACTTGCCGCCCTCGACGCGGCGCGCCACGTGAAAGCCCAGCCACGAGCCGATCAGATGCGCGAAGGTGATGCCCACCAGCGCCCAGTAGCCCAGAAAATAGCCGGTGATGAGTCCTAGAAAAGAGGTGGGCAGCACGAACACGGCCATGACGATGCCCACCGCGACGAAGGCCACGCCCCACATCCAAGGTGTAAACGCCGCGATGGTGGTCTCGTAGCGTAGCGCCAGCACCGTCACGAACGACCCGACGAATACCGAGAGGACGGTCAGCCCCAATGCCCACCCCACCGAGGTGCGGTTCTTGACGATAAACGAACGGATCTTTCGAAACAAGGGCGGGCGTGTTAGGTACACCCCACATACGCAGCGACGCCCCCGGGGTTAGTCCGGGAGCGTCGCTACTCTTAGGGCTTGTTCAGCGGCTCACTCGCCGTGCATCCACACCTTTTTGCCCATCAGGGTATCCTCGCTCTCGCGGTGGTCGGGGTCGTCCACGCAGCAGTCGACCGGGCAGACGGCGGCACACTGCGGCTCCTCGTGGAAGCCGGTGCACTCGGTACATTTGTCGGTCACGATGTAGTAGAATTCGTCGGATACGGGCGTCTGCGACGCTTCGGCGTGGACAACCGACCCGTCGGGCAGGGTGACTTCGCCCGACAGCTCCGTGCCGCCGCCCCAGGTCCACTCGATGCCTCCCTCGTAGATCGCGGTGTTGGGGCACTCGGGTTCGCAGGCACCGCAGTTGATGCACTCGTCGGTGATCATGATGGCCATGGCAATAACGTATTTTTAGTTCACGAAATGGGTGAGGCGGCGGCGCGCGTCGAAACAACACCTCTACACCTCATAACGACAACAAAGGTAAGGGCATTAGGTTGCTTGGGCGCCCGGAGAAGGCCGGAACGCCCACCCGCCCCCGGTGCTGAACAGAGCGCTTTGATGAAGATCGCATAATTTCCCACCCAAATCACCGCCCTCCACGTGCGTTTCGCTCATTACCGCCTGCTTCTTTCCAGAGCTCCCGCCCGCTGCCGGGGCAAGCGGTTGCTCACCGCACGGTGTTGAGCCGTCCCGCCGCCCGCCCCATGCACCAAACCGCCGCCCTTTTCTTGACGCCGCTGCTCCTCGTCGTGCTCGCTTGCGAACCGACGCGGCGCACCCACGACGCCGACACTACCCCCCCAACTGTGAACGACACCCTTCCCACGGGCATCGCCCGCCAACCGTTCGGTACGCTGCCCGACGGCCGCCCCGCCTACCTCTACACGCTGAAGCACCCCGGCGGCCCGCTCGAAGTGCGGATCACCAACTTCGGGGCCGCCGTCACCCACCTCTTCGCGCCCGACCGCGACGGGACACTCGCCGACGTCGTGATGGGCTACGACTCGCTCGCCGACTACCTCGACGACTCAACCTACTTCGGCGCGGTGGTGGGGCGCTACGGCAACCGCATCGCGGGGGGGCGCTTTTCGCTCGACGACAAGACCTACACACTGGCCACGAACAACAGCCCCAACCATCTGCACGGCGGCGAACGGGGCTTCGACAAGGTGCTCTGGGAGGCCGAGCCGCTCACGGTAGACGGCAGCCCGGCGCTACGCCTGCGCTACACGAGTCCGCACCTGGAAGAGGGCTACCCCGGTGCGCTGGGCGTGCGGATCACCTACGCGCTGCGCCCCGACCGTCTGGAGATCACTTACGAGGCGACCACCGACCACGCCACGGTGGTAAACCTGACGAACCACAGCTACTTCAACCTGGGGGGGGACTTCGCGCGCGACGTGCTGGACCACGAGCTGATGATCCGCGCCGACCGCTTCGTTCCGACCGACTCGGTCTCGATTCCCACCGGCGAGTTGGCCCCGGTCGAAGCGACGCCGTTCGATTTTCGCACGGCCAAACGCATGGGGGCTCAGATCGACGCCGACCATCCGCAGCTCGCCGTCGCCCAGGGGTACGACCACACCTTCGTGCTGAAGGGCGACAGCATGCGCGCCGTAGCCGAGGTGATGGAGCCGGCCACCGGCCGTACGCTGGTAGTCCACACCGACGAGCCGGGGATGCAGTTCTACACCGCCAACTTCCTGAGCGACACCGACGGCAAGGGCGGCGTGGTGTACCGCCGCCGCCACGGCTTTTGCTTGGAGACGCAGCACTACCCCGACTCGCCGAACCAGCCTGACTTTCCGAGCGTAGTACTGCGCCCCGGCGAGACCTACCGCAGCCGGACGGCCTACGCGTTCGGGGTGGCGCAGTAGCTTCCGATTATGTCTGACGAAAAACGAAGACGGCCTGCCTGGCGGCGCTACCTGTACGAGTTCCTGACGGTGTTTGCCGGGGTGACGCTGGCCTTTCTACTCGACCAGTGGAACGACGGGCGACGAGAGACGCGCGCCGAGGAGAAAACCCTGATCGAGATTCGCAACGGGCTGGTGGCCGACTTATCCGACATGGACCTGAACGTCATGGGTCACCGTGGGGGGCTGATGGCGTGCGGCTACTTCCGGCGGCTGGCGAACGGAGTTACGGTGCCGGGCGATTCAGTCGCCGTAATGCACTACCTCCTACTACGCGACTACGTTTCGATCCAGAACAGTGCGGGCTACGAGGCGCTGCGGTCGCGGGGGCTGGAGCTGATTCGCGACGACTCGCTGCGGGTCGCCATCATCAACCTCTACGATTTCCAATACGAGGCGCTGCAGAAGCTGGAAGAAGACTACGGGGAGATGCAGTTCTACCGGGGCCACGGCCGGCAAGTCGACGAGCTGCTCACCCCCGTTCTGCTGTTCGATACGCTCGGCCGGCCCGTCGACATCCGACAACCCCTTGCCCTGCGGCCTGCCGAACGCAACGCCCTGCTGCTCACGCTCTGGCGTATCGAGGGCAACCGGCGTTTCATGATGTCCTACTACCAACAGACCGAAGAAGAGGTGCGAGCGCTCATCGGCCGGATCGATCAAGTGATCGGCGACACAGTAGCCCCCTGACGAGCGCTTCGTTACGGATTCAGAGCGTCTTTCCACTGAGAAAGCGCCCCACTTCCCGGATGTCGAGGCTCCGCCGGAACTTGATCTCGAAGACGCCCACGCCGCTCACCCAGATTTTAAGGTCACTGTCACCGTCCAAAAACCCAGCCGTTCCGATAGAGAAGGAAGATACCTTCGCGTAGGGGAACGACCGGAACTCCTTCTTCGAGCCGGTGATGCCCTGCACGTCCAGCGCGATGATGCGCTTGTCGGTAAACCAGACCTTGTTGCGGGTGTGCACGTAGGCGAGCTCCACGGTCTCCCCGTCGATCAATAAGGGAGCAATGAACTCCAGCCCCTCCTCGGTCCCGACTTTTTTAGTGACGCTGAAAGAGGTCGGCAGATCGATAGCCATAGCGCAAGTGATTCGATGATGAAGCCGCAGTTTATGCTGTTCGAACGTAGCCGACCCGCCCGGCGCGGGCAATTCTGAAATCGCTACGGGGCCTCGTCGTCGGGCAGAATCTCGATGTCCTGAATAAGCACCTTGCGGGCCAGGGCACGGCCGGTGGGGGTTGCGGCCAAGCCACCCTCGGCGGTCTCCTTGTAACGTGACTCCATGCTCTGCCCAATCTCACCCATCGCCTGTACGCACTCGTCGACGGGAATCACGGCCCCTACCCCAGCCAGGGCAATTTGCGCCGCCGTGAAGGCGATGGCCGCCGCGCTGCCGTTT
>JBARYS010000102.1:0-6780 GCA_049648155.1 Catalinimonas sp.
CCCCCGTGGCGGTCGGGGTTGTAGTCCGGTCCCGGTTCAAAGCCCTCGGGCAGGGGCAACTTGGGCAGTTCGCGCTCCATCAGCCGCTCGATTTTAGCGACGCGGAACTGCTTCTCTTCGTTGATGAAGGTGATGGCCACGCCCTTCCGCTCGGCGCGGGCCGTCCGCCCGATGCGGTGGATGTAGTCTTCGGCGTCCTGCGGCAGGTCATAGTTCACCACGTGGCTGATGTTGTCCACGTCGATGCCCCGCGAGAGCACGTCGGTCGCCACGATGATGCGCACCTTGCCGTTGCGGAAATCGCGCATCACCTCTTCGCGTTCGGCCTGTTCGAGGTCCGACGAGACGCCGCGCGCGTCGAGCTTCACCTTCTTCAGCGCCCGTACGATGCGTCCCACCTCGCTCTT
This sequence comes from Catalinimonas sp., assembly GCA_049648155.1. Taxonomy (GTDB): domain Bacteria; phylum Bacteroidota; class Bacteroidia; order Cytophagales; family Flexibacteraceae; genus JBARYS01. The sequence goes on from JBARYS010000102.1 coordinate 408, forward strand.
ACGCGACGTGAAGACGATCATGCTGCTGACCTCCTCTTGCCGGACGATGTGCTCCAGCAGGTCGATCTTCTGGTGGTTGTAGGCCAGGTAGCCGCGCTGGTCGATGCGCTCGGCGGGCTTCGAGACGGCGATGTTCACCTCGCCGGGGTTATTGAGAATCTGCGCGGCCAGTTGTCGGATCTTATTCGGCATCGTGGCCGAGAACATGAGCGTCTGCCGCTCCTTGGGCAGGTAGCTCACAATCTCCAGGATGTCCTCGAAAAAGCCCATGTCGAGCATCTTGTCGGCCTCGTCAAGCACCAGGCACTTCAGGTTTTCGAAGTTGGCATAGTTCAATTTCAACAGCACCAGCAGCCGCCCCGGCGTGGCCACAATGATGTCGGCCCCCTTCTTGAGGGCACCGCTCTGCCGCGAAAACACCTCGCCGCCCGTGCTGCCGCCGTAGATCGCCGCCGAGGTCACGCCCGTGAAGTAAGCGAAGCCGTCGATCTGCTGGTCGATCTGCTTCACCAGTTCGCGCGTGGGAGCAACGATCAGGCACTCGGTGCCCTCCTGCGGCTCGCTGACGATGTGGTTGATGACCGGAATCAGGTAAGCGGCCGTCTTGCCGGTGCCCGTCTGCGCGCAGGCAATCATGTCGCGCCCTGCGAGCAGCACCGGGATGGCCTGCTTCTGCACCGGCGTGGGGTCGTTGTAGCCCATCGCGGCGATGCTCTCGTGGAGCGTCTCGCTCAGCGGAAAGTCGTCGAACGACACGTCGGCTGCCGGCGTCTCCTCTTCGGCGGACGGCACGGCGGTAGGGATCTCCTCGGAGGGGGCTTCTGCGGTGGGGTCTTCTGCCGCCGGGGGCGCATCGTCCGTTTGAACGACCGGCGCTGAATCGGCCGCCGTTGGTGAGACTTCCTGAGCCGGCCGGCGGCTCTCCGCGTCGGAATCTTTGGGTTGGTCGGACGGCGAAAGGCGCTCTTTGATCTTCTTAAATGGATTTATCATAGAAATTTGAAGGGGGCACGCGAACAGGGAATCAGATTGCGCTTTTGTCGGTGCTGCGCGCCCGGTGAAAATTCTTTAGTGTGTTGCCCTACTGCTCATAAAACGCGCAACTGCCGCCCACCCACGTGCGGTCTTTGTTGTAGTCAACGCCGATCATGACGCCCTTGCTGAGGCGCGCCAGGCTGATAACGGGGCGCGGGCGGGGCTCGTCGTGCGGCCAGACGAACAGCCGGCGGATTTCGACCTTCGCGGGTACGTCGAGCGTCGGCACCACCGGCGCGTAGTGGACCTTCCGCTGCAAGATAAAGTTCGCGGGGTCGTCGACGGCTTCCAGGTCGGCGCGCGTCACGTCGAACCGCACGCCTGCCCCCGCAAACGAGTAGAGCGGCTTCAGCACCCAATTCTCCAGGTCGTCGGGCCAGGCTGACACCTCGCTCAGGAAGTGCGTCTCGGGCACGTAGGCGCTATGCAGCAGCGGCAGCGTCCATTTGCTGATCTTGAAAAACCAGTTCGGGTGGCCCGCCCAGGTCACGTCCACGTCGTCTTGCAGGTTGAATTGCGTGGGCAGGTCCCGGCGGCGCAGCAGCTCGTCGAAGATGACGCGGTTGTAGATGCGGTGAATGGGCACGCGCCGCCCCTCGCGCTCGTAGAAGAGGCTGCGCCCCTCGCGGATGACTTCGCTGATGCAGACGGGTCGCACGCCGGTTCGGCGCTCGGTGGCGTAGAAGTCGGCGCGGGTCTTCTGCTTGTGCGGCTCGATCTCCAGCAGCACCACGTTTTCCGGGGCGTGGCCGTCCAGCATCACCCGGCGCAGCAGGTCGCGGTACTCCTCTTCGTCCAAGCCGCCGAGCAGGTGCGTCAACTCCCCGGGCAGGTCGTAAGCGGCGCGGTAGGCGCGCCCGGCGGTCTCCTGATAAAAATAGAGCGAGGGGAAGCCCTGCAGCTCGATCAGTTGTGGGATCAGGGCGCCGTCGCCGGCGTCGCACACGGCGAAGTCGATGGCGAGGAAGAGGCTGTGGGGGGTCTGGTTAGGTACCTCCAGCCCCGGCGGGATGGCCCCGGCGGTACGGCGGTCGAAGTCGTCGCGCGTGAGCACCGAGAAGATGTCGTCGCATGCCGCCCGTAGCTGCTCTTCGAGCGACTTGGGCACGAACACGGGCGTCTCGGCCACGCGAAAGTCAATGGGTACGCCGGTCTCTTCTTCAAGGCGGCGCAGCAGGTCGGCGTAACGGGCTTCGGTGAAGCGCTCGTTGAACGCGGTACGATAATCGTAAATCACGTGCGGAAGTTAGCCGGAAACCCGCAGACGCTTCCGGCGGGCGAGCGTTCAGGTCTTCTTCAGGGGCAGCAGCTCCATGGTCCAGTCGGCGTATTCGGGGCGCGTGATGCCCTCCGCGTAGGGCCGGTTTGCCGGCTGGGTGTACTTGGCCCGGTACGCCTCGTCGATGCGCCGTGTCATCTCTACGTCGCCGACCAGCGGCTCGCCCCGCACGTCGATCACCCGCTCGCCGTAGCGCACCTGCCCCACGCCCTCGGCGCGCATCGCCCCGAACCAACTGCGCTCGCTGCGCCCCCAACTGCGCGCGAACACCCGCCCGTCGACCTCCACCATCCAGATGTCGAGGAACGTCGGGCGCATCCGGCCACCCTTGATGCCCAGCAGCGTGTGGGTGCGGAGGTACGCGTAGAAGTCGGCGGGAAACCGTGGCATGGCGGGGCGTCGAATAGACATCAAGCTTCAGGCTTCAGTCGCTTGGGGCGGCCACCTCTCCCTCGAAGAAGCGGCGGTGGAAGTTGACGAGGTAGAGCTCTTGCGTGGCGCGCGTGCAGGCGGTGTAGAGCCAGCGTAGGTAGGCGCGGTCCACGCGCTCTTCGGTCAGGTAGCCCTGGTCGACGAACACAATGGGCCACTGGCCGCCCTGCGACTTGTGGCACGTCAGTGCGTAGGCAAACTTGACCTGCAACGCGTTCAGGTAGGGGTCCACCTTCATCGCCTCCCGGAGGTCCTTCTTCGTGGTCAGGTCGGCGTAGTCTTCGGCCACGCTCTGGTAGAGGGCGCGGTACTCTTCGTGCCCGAGCGAGGGGTGGTCGTTGTGGAGCAGGTCCAGCAGCACCTTAGCCTCAAAGGGCGTCTGGTCGGGGTGGTCGGGCAGGCGCAGTTGCAGCGTGGCGAAGCGGAAGCCGTGCAGGTGCTCCTCGTTGCGCACCTTCATCACCTCCACGAAGTCGCCGTTGGCCAGGAAGCCCGCCGCATCGTCGTCGCCCAGCGCCTGGTAGTTGTTGCGGACGATCATCAGGTACTCGCCGGCGTCCACCTCCGTTTCACGCGTCAGGATGGCCCGGCGGATGTGCTGGTTGTAGAGGGCGGCGTTCTTGTTCGAGCGGCAGATCACCACCGCCCCCTCCGGGCCGTACTTGTCGTAGGCGTAGTGCAAGCCGTCGACCAGCTTCTCGCCCGTCATGCGGAAGCAGTCGCGGAAGCCCCCCGTGCGGAAAAGGATCTTGGGCTTCTCCTGCGCTACCTGTTCGCGGAGCCGCGTGGCGTTGAACAGGACGCCGGAGCTGTCGGCCTGGCGCGTCACCTCGGTCAATTCGTGCTCCCAAAGCGAGAGGTTGAACGACTCGCGCAGCAGCCGCACGTCAAGGGCGGGGCTCAGCTCCTGGCCCACGGGCGGCAACTGCGCCGTGTCGCCCACCAGCAGCAAGCGGTTGGAGGGGTTCTCGAACACAAACCGGATCAGGTCGGTGAGCAGGTCGAACTCGCCGCTGCCGGGCGTATCGGCAATCATCGAGGCCTCGTCGACGATGAAGAGCGTCCGCTGCCGGTAGTTCTTCTGCACCTTCATCGTAAACTGGCCCGTGTCGGGGTCGGCTGTCTGCCGGTAGATGCGCCGGTGGATGGTGAAGGCCCGCCGCCCGGAGTACTGCGACATCACCTTGGCCGCCCGGCCCGTGGGGGCCATCAGCTCGGCGCGGTAGTCGAGGCGATAGACGGCGTGCACCAGCGTGCTGATCACCGAGGTCTTACCCGTGCCCGCGTACCCCCGCAGCAGAAAGGTCGGCTGGGGCTGCCGCTGGTCGTTAAAGTAGTCTTCCAGCTTTCCGAACAGCTTGGCCTGCCCCGGCGTGGGGTCGAACACGAACTGCTCCCGAAGCAAAGCGGCAAAAGACACCTTGGCAAGTTAAGAAGTAGGCAAGTCTGAAGTCGTGACTTTACGCTTGCCGTTCCCCCATATCGCGAACAGGATCGCACCCACGGCGTAGGCCGGCGCGTCCCAGGGGTCGGCGGTGTAGTCGGGGCGCACGCACGGCAGCCACACCTCAAACACGAGCACCACGTAGGCCCAGACGAACCCGATCTGACCGGCCGAGAGGCGGAGGGTGGGCTGACGGCGGAGGTTTTGCATCGCCCAGAGTGCCAGGCCCAGCACCACGGGCAGGCAGAAGAGGTCGTCGGCGTAGGCGTCGACCCACGGCAGCGACCAGCGGCAGACGCGCTGCACCACTTGATGCAACGCAAAGCCCCCGGCGCACACCAGGAAGAGGGGGCGGCGCAGCGGTCGCCAGGTCACCCCGCGATCATGGTGGCGAACCAGATGATAAACGAGACGACGGCGGCAAAGACGATCTGCACCACGTTGTAGGTACGCTTGCCCACCCGCACGTACCAGGGGTCGTCGGGCGCGATGCTCTTCAGCAGGGCCTTGATGCGCTCCTTGTTGTCGGCCTCTTGCTCCTCGCGGAACGTGTGCATCTCCTTGGCGCGGGGGTCGAGCATCGCGCCGCAGTGCACGCACCGGTCGTCGTGGTGCTGTTGCCAGGGAGACCACTGGCCGCAGTTGGGGCACTTCTTTTCGGCGGTAGACTCGGTGGCCATCGTGCTGACATTGGTGGACGACGGCAAAAGTGGCGGTGGGAGCTGCGGATACCAATAAAAACCGGCAGAACGAAGGAAATCTTAATTTTTTCTTTAAAATTTGTTCGTCCGGCCAGACCGCGTGCGGCCAAGTTGAACGCTTTTACCACAACCCTCCACCCCCGCGCGCCCGCGCCTTTCCCACATGTCTCAACCAATAACTACGCTCCACGCCGAGCAGCTTCCTTCGGCCCTCGACCGGTTCGACGATCTCCTGAACGCCTTCGGCGGCCGACAAGTGGCCCTCTTTCTCGACTACGACGGTACGCTCTCGCCCATCGTGCCCGACCGCCACGCCGCCCAGCTTTCCGAAGAGATGCGCGACAAGATCCGCCGCCTGGCTACGCACCGCCGCGTGGTGATCGTCAGCGGCCGCGACCGTGCCGACGTGGCCGAGAAGGTGGCGCTGCCCGAACTGCTCTACGTCGGCAGCCACGGCTTCGACATCAAAGGCCCCGAACTGGAAGAGCAACACGAGGGTGGCCGCCGCGTGCTGCCCGAGCTGGACGCCGCCGAAGCGAGCCTGCGCCGGAAGCTGGCCGCCGTGCCGGGTGCGGAGGTGGAGCGGAAGCGCTACGCCATTGCGGTGCACTACCGCCAGGTTGCCGCCGACCGCAAGGAAGAGGTGAAGCAGGCCGCGCGCGACGAAGCGCGCGAGCACCCGGTGCTGAAGCCCGCCGGGGGGAAGTCGATCGTCGAGCTGAAGCCTAACTTCGACTGGCACAAGGGCAAGGCGGTGCGCTTTCTGCTGGACGTGCTGGCCCTCGACCCGGCGCAGACGGTGCCACTCTTCGTCGGCGACGACCTGACCGACGAGGACGCCTTCCGGGCGCTGCGCGAGGTGGGCATCGGCGTGCTGGTAGGCAACCACGGCGAGACGACGGCCGCCCACTACGCCCTGCGCGACGTGCCCGAAGTGAGCCGGTTTCTGGACCGCGTGCTGCAAGAAATCGAAGCCCAGCCCGCCCGCTGAAGGTGCCCGAAAATATTTCTTCCGCCCCAACCCACGTTTGCGTCGCTGCTCGCGTCTCTACTGTTACAATGGGAACGGGCGGTTTGGGAGCCGCCCCCCTTTAAGGTTTAGGGTTAGGATGACAGTCAAAGGCTCTTTCCGGCGTTCGGAGAGAGCCTTTGCTGATGTTGGGGGGGGCAGCTCGGGAAACTAATCCGGGCGTGCGTGGGGCGTGGGTGATCCGGGTGGGCTTCTAGGTCGTGTTGATCTATAGCCTGCTGATGCTTTCGGTGTTTTTTGCCCGTGTTCTGCGCCGCCTTCGTTGGCCGATGCGCTACCTAGGCGGCCCCGCAATCGCCCGCCTCAAGCGTCTTGACTACGTGCAAAAAGACGCGCGAAACCGCGAAATCATCTTATATCTCAACACGACCTAGTGGCAGCGCTTCTACCAACTGATCGAGACAAACCCACAGCGGCAGGAAAATGCGCTGACCTACCGCCGGCTGCAGCTC
>JBARYS010000103.1:0-5417 GCA_049648155.1 Catalinimonas sp.
ACGCGATGTCGCTGCTGGCAAAAAGCAACGACGGCAAGCTGAGCGACGCCCTGACCAGCCTCGACAAGGCCGTGCAGGTGCTCGCCGACGACCGCGCGGGCAGCAAGGCCAAGTCCGACGAGTTGCCCACGCTGGTGGCGTACATCAACAAGTGGGTCTACGACGCCCGCGAGCAGTACGTCAAGAAAGACTTTACCGACATTTTTCAGAAGTACATCAACAACTGATTAAATGGCTGCTTGGGTAAGAAAGGCGATCCGTCCAGATCGCCTTTCTTGCGTTTCGTGCGCCTGCCCCGGGGTGCCCTACTCAATGCGCCAGCGCCAGCCCAAGCGCCACCAGCGCCCCGGCATCGGCACCCAGCCCGCCTCGGTGTACTCCTCGTTGAGCAGGTTGGTCACCTCACCGAAGAGCGCCACCCGCTCCAGGTCGAGCGTCAGGCGGCTGTCGATCAGTTGGTAGCTGGGTTGGCTCACGCGCTCGGTGAAGCGATAGCGCAGTTGGTGCGTGAGCGGTCCCCACACGCGGTGGTCGAGTTGGCCGATCAGTTGGTGGCGCAGCAGGTCGATCACCAGTTGCGACTGTAGCTCCTCGACGTTGCGCGTGTCGGCGTCGAGGTAGAGGTAACTCACCGTCGCCTGTTGCACCCAACGGCCCACCCGGCCGCCGGTGGGCCGCCACGTGGCCGAGCCTTCCCAACCCTGCGTGAGCACCTCCTGAAAGTTGCGCGGCACCCACTGGTCGTCCTCGCTGACCCGCACGCGGTCGATCACGTCGGTGGCGCGGCGCTGGAAGTAGTTAGCTTCCAGGTGCCACGCGCCGCGCAGGTAGCGCAGGCCGCCCTCCCAGCTCAGGCTCTGCTCTGGTTGCAGGTCGGGGTTGCTGCCGTTGGTCCGGTCAGAGTAGTAGAGGTCCGTGTAGGTCGGGATGCGGTAGGCGCGGCCGACGTTGCCGTACGCCCGCAGCCCGGGCAGCAGTTGCGCGCCCACGTCCACGCCGGGAAACAACTGCGCGCCCCAGTCGGAAAAGTAATTCAGGTAGACGCCGGGCGTGGCGTCGAACGGTCCCAGGCGGAAGAGGTGCTCGGCGTAGAGGCCCGCCTGTTGCCGGGCGCGGTCGCCCAAGTTGTTGCTGCTGATCTGCTCGCGGCGGGTCTCTGCACCCAGCCCAGTGCTGCCCAGCGCCGACGTGTAGCGGGCGTTCAGCTCGCCCCCCAGGACGTTCGTGGCGTGGTTGTTTTCGAAGAAGTCGGGGTCGTCGCGCCGCAGCCGAAACTGGTCGCGGTGGTTACGCCAGTACACACGCGGCTGCACCCACCAGCGGCCCCGCTCCCAGGTGTAGTCGAGTGTGCTCACCGCCGCCCGGATGCGCTCCCACTGCTGCGGGAAGCGCGGCGAGTAGTAGCCGTTGGCTCCAAACTGCCGGTCGGTGTAAGCGCCCAAGAAGCCCCAGCGGCCGCCCGCCGCCTCGAAGGTCGACTGGTAAAAGGCCGTGTAGTTTTCGTGGTCGCTGTTGGGGCGGTAGCCCTCGGTGGCGTCGTAGCCGAACGCGACCACCTGGTGGTAGTCTCCCACCGGGGCCGACACCGCCGCCGTGGCCCCCAGGGTGTTGTGCTGCCCGGCGTAGAGGCGCCCCCAGGTGCCGGCGTGCTCGGGCACCCGCGTGATGAAGTTGACGGCCCCCGCGAAGGCGTTCTGCCCGAAGCGCCGCGCGCCCGGCCCCTTCAGCACCTGCACACGTTCGACGAGGTCGAGCGGCACGGGTACGTTCAGGGCGTGGTGGCCGGTCTGTGGGTCGCTCAGCTTCACGCCGTTGAGCAGCACCAGCGTCTGGTCGAACGTGCCGCCCCGGATGCCGATGTCGGCCTGCGTGCCCAGCGGCCCGCGCTGCCGGACGTCGACGCCGGGCACGAACCGCAGGGCATCCTGCACACTCTGGCCGGGCGTGTTGAGCAGGTCGCGTTGTGTGAGTACGTGCAGGTTGCGCGACGCCTCGCGGAAGGGGAAGCGCAGGCGGTTTTCAACCACCTCGACCTCGGACAGCACCGTAACCGAGTCGGAAGATTGCGCCGGGGCGGCGGCCGGCAGGCAAAAAAAGAGCGGGAGTAGCGACTTCATGTGGAATCCAAAAAAACGGCAGCAAAGGTACGGCAGCCCCGTCAAGGCCCCGTTCGCCCCGGCGCGGCCCCGCCGGCTCAAGTGCTCTCCTTCGGCCGGAGTGGGCGCCGGCCGAACATCCTGGAAGTTTCATCCGGGGTGACGATGTAAAAACTTAGTTACCTTCACGATTAGGCCGGAGTAAGAAGTCTCGCCCCGGCGTCTGTCTCCCGGGCGTTTGTCGAAGCGCGACCTTCTCGAAGATTCCCTTTACCGACAAACGGCGACGGCGCACGGCGCTCCCCTCCCGCCCCCTGAAATCCTTACATCTACCCATAGTTCTACTTTGAAATGGCAAAACTGAAGTTCGGCGACGTTGAAGAAGAGGTCGTCACCCGCGAAGAGTTTACCCTCGAACAAGCCCGTGCCGCGCTGGCCGACGAGACCATCGCCGTGATCGGCTACGGGGTGCAAGGCCCCGGCCAGGCGCTCAACCTGAAAGACAACGGCTTCAACGTGATCGTCGGCCAGCGCCGCCCCTCCAAGTCGTGGGACCGCGCCGCGCGAGACGGCTTCGAGCCGGGCAAGACGCTGCTGGAGATCGAAGAGGCCCTCGACCGGGGCACGATCATCTGTTACCTCCTCTCCGACGCTGGGCAGATCGCCCAGTGGCCCACCGTGAAGCAGCACCTCACGGCCGGCAAGACGCTCTACTTCTCGCATGGCTTCGGCGTGACCTACCACGACCAGACGGGCATCGTGCCGCCCGACGACGTGGACGTGATCCTGGTGGCCCCAAAGGGGTCGGGCACCAGCCTGCGGCGCATGTTCGTGGCCGGGCAGGGTCTGAACTCTTCGTTCGCCGTCCACCGGGACGCCACCGGCAAGGCGCGCGAGAAGGCCATCGCCCTCGGCATCGGTGTGGGCTCGGGCTACCTGTTCGAGACCACCTTCAAGCGCGAGGTGTACAGCGACCTAACCGGCGAGCGCGGCACGCTGATGGGGGCCATCCAGGGCATCTTCGAGGCACAGTACGACGTGCTGCGGAAGCGCGGCCACTCGCCCTCGGAGGCGTTCAACGAGACCGTCGAAGAGCTCACGCAGAGCCTGATGCCCCTGGTGGCCGAGAACGGCATGGACTGGATGTATGCCAACTGCTCGACCACCGCGCAGCGCGGCGCGCTCGACTGGCGGCATAAGTTCCGCGACGCCGTGGCCCCCGTGTTCGAAGAGCTCTACGACAGCGTGGCGACCGGCAAAGAGGCCGCCCGCACCATCGACCTGAACTCGCAGCCTGACTACCGACCCAAGCTGGAAGCCGAGCTGAAGGAGCTGCGCGAATCGGAGATGTGGCAGGCGGGCGCGACCGTTCGCGGCCTGCGGCCCGAGCGCGCTCAGCAAGAGGTGACCGAGTAGTCACTTAGTTAGTCGACAGCTAAAAAGGCGACGATGTACGGAAGCATCGTCGCCTTTCTGGTGTTGTCACCGCCGCTTACGCCGCCGTCGGGGTGATCTCCTGCTTCAGATTCTTCAGGTCGCGGATCAGGATGCGGCGGCGGTTGAAGGTGAGCAGGTTGCGCTCCTTGAGGTCGTTGAGCACGGTGGTGACCGTCTGCCGCGAAGTACCCGTCAGGTTGGCAATGTCGCGGTGCGTAAAGTTGGTGTGCAGCAGTGTCTCGTAGCCGATCTTCTGCCCGCGCTCCTCGGCCATGTCAATCAAAAACTCCATGATGCGCGTGCGGGCGTCGCGAAACACGAGGCCCTCGATCTTGCGCTCCAGCTTGCGGATGCGTAGCCCGATCAGCTTGAATATCTTGAAGCTAAGCTCCTGGTTGTCTTTCATCAGCTCGTGCATGTCGCCGATGGTGAGCCGGCAGGTCACGGTCTCGTCGTCGAGCGCCTGGGCGTAGTCGGAGCGCTTCTCCTCGCCGGTCAGCGCCAGCTCGCCGAACAGTTCCCCCTTACCCAGGATGGCCTTGACGATCTCCTTGCCGTCGGCCGTGTAGCTACCGATCTTCACGCGCCCCTGGAAGATCAGGTAGATGTAGCGCGAAGCTTCCTGCGGAAAGTAGATGTACTGATCCCTGGCGAAGTGCGTGTAAACGTGCGCCTCCCGTATGGCGGGGTCCTTGACGCGGTGGGGGCAGAGCACTTGGTAGAGGTCGGTCTCTTCGAAGTACCAGATGGGGCTGCGGTCGGGCATGGGGGGAAGGTAGTGAATTCGAGGAAAAACGCTCGGCACCGAGCAAGTCGCAAAAAGCAGACCGCACGCCGCCCGACGCCCTCTCGAACTGGGCGGTTTGTCGCGCCGCCGACGCACGCCGCCCGTCACAACCCGTGCCACACCTTCGGGGCGATCGGCGAGTAAAATGTACCCCAATTTCTGGACAGCAAGCTAAAGTGATTTTCTCTTACCCTCACCTTAAGGATACCCAAAATGCCGAACAAACACCTCCGTAACTTGGACCCTAGCTTCGGGTATACCGCTAAAACGATGTAGCTGTTAAGTGGCACACCCATTTGACACTTAGCTATAAGGCGTATATCAGTTGATAAATGCATTTTAGGGCTTTGTGGCTGTCGTAGCAGAACGTTTCCCTACGGTCGGTATTCTACCTATTTAACTGCAACCCAGTTGCCTATTTATTCAGCAAGAATACTCTGCTCATGACCTTACCTTCGACTTCAGATCCTTCCTAAAATCTCCCCGGGAAAGGAACTTATCGATCAGACAGTAGAGCAGCACGAAGAAATAGCGCGAGCCCATCTCACGGATCTTCAGGTTGCTCGTGCCGTACTTGCGGTTTGTCCACGTGTTGGGCAGCACCGTGTATGAGTAGCCTCTCACGATGGCCTTCAGCGGTAGCTCCAGCGTCAGGTTGAAGTGCGGCGAGAGGAACGGCTTGATCCCCTCGATCGTCTCGCGGCGGTAGAGTTTGAAGGCGTTGGTGCAGTCGTTGTAGCGGAAGCCGAACGTGAGGCGCACGATGTTGTTGGCCAGCCGGTTCAGGGCCAGCTTGTGGCGGGGGTAGTTTATCGTGCCCCCGCCCCGGGTGAAGCGCGACCCGAACACGCAGTCGAGGTCGCTCTCCTGCATCCGCCGGTAGAAGCGAATCAGGTCGGCCGGATCGTCCGACATGTCGGCCATGAAGATGGCCACACAGTCGCCCGAGAAGCTCTCCAACCCCTTGCGCACGGCGTAGCCGAAGCCGTTCAGCGGCGGCGGGTTGGTCACGTAGCGCAGTGAGGGAATCTGCTCGGTCAGTCCTTCGAGCACCGAAAGCGTCTCGTCCTTCGAGTTGTCGTTGACCACCAATATCT
>JBARYS010000104.1:0-8368 GCA_049648155.1 Catalinimonas sp.
GTTTAATAAAAAGCCTTGCCGCTATCAATCAGGACCTTAAAAAAATGATCGCCTCGGCGAACACCACCCTAGAGCAAGGCCCCCGGGCGACCGTCACCCGCAAGGTGCGTAAGCCCGTCGTCGATCATAGATTGAACCGTGTGGCGCTGGTGCAACACATCCTCACTTCACAGAATTAGGACCCACACACAAGAAGCGTGGGCGCGGGCACTCTCCATTGATTGTTAATTGCCGTCCGCGCTCACGCTTCTGTATTGTTCACAAAACGGAAAGCGGCCCCGTCGAAGAGCCCCTTGTCGCTCAGCTTGAGCGCCGGAATCACCAAAAGCGCCATGAAGCTCAGCGTCATAAACGGCGCACCCAGCGTACTGCCCAGCAACTTCGCCTGCCGGTCGAGTGCGGCGTAACGTTCGGCCACCCGGTACCCGTCCTCCCCACTCATCAGCCCGGCCACGGGCAGCGCCAGCTTATTGGCGCGCTTGCCGTCGACGACGGCTACTCCCCCCTCTCCCTCGATCACCGCGTTCACCGCCCGGCAAAGTGCCTGGTCGGTAGTGCCGACGGCCACGATGTTGTGCGAATCGTGCGCAACCGACGACGCCAGCGCCCCCCGCTTCAGGCCAAAGCCCCGCACGAAGGCCACCGCCGGCGGTGCGTCCGCGTAGCGATTCACCACCGCGATCTTCAGCACGTCCTCGTCAGGCGCGGGCCGCAAGGTGTCGGTACTCTGCCCGTGCTCCCACCACCCGGCGCGCGTCACCAGTTGACCATCATCGGCCTCGATGACCCGCACCCGCCCCCCCACGTTACTCACCGCGAAGTCTTCCGCCCGCCGGGGTGTCGCCACGAACCGGTTGATCGGCACCACCGGCAGCGAACTGAGCAGCGTACGCCCCTCGTCGGCGACCCGCCCTCCGTTCAGGAACGTGGCCCGCACGCGCAGCCGGTCGGGGCGGTCCGTCACGATGAAGTCGGCCGGGTCGCCGGGGCGCAGCAAGCCCACGGGCAGATTGTAGTGCTCCACGGCGTTAACCGAGGCGGCCCGCAGCACCGTGAACAGGTCGATGCCCCGCGCCAGCGCCCGCCGCACCAACTCGTTGATGTGCCCCGCTACGAGCGTATCGGGGTGCATGTCGTCGGTGCAGAACATGATCCGGTCGGGATATTCCGGCAACAGGGCAATGAGCGCATTGAAGTTACGCGCGGCACTCCCCTCGCGAATCAGCACCTTCATGCCGGCGGCCAGCTTGTCGCGCGCTTCCTCGGCCGTGAAGCACTCGTGATCGGTGCTGATGCCGGCGGCGGCGTAACGGCGGGCCTCCTCGCCGCGCAACCCCGGCGCGTGGCCGTCGACGGGCTTACCGTGCGCGCGTGCACGTTCGATCTTCGCCAGCACCTCCGCGTCGTCGTTGAGCACACCGGGCCAGTTCATCATCTCCGAGAGGTAGCCCACCTCCGGGCGGGCCAGCAGCGCGTCCACGTCGTCGACGCCCAGCGTGGCCCCGGCGGTCTCGAAGGGCGTGGCCGGCACGCACGAGGGCGCACCGAAGCAGAACTTAAACGGTACCTGCCGGCCGTTTTCGATCATAAAGTCCACGCCCGCGCCCCCCAGCACGTTGGCGATCTCGTGCGGGTCCGACACCGTGGCCACCGTGCCGTGCACCACCGCCAGCCGGGCGAACTCGCTGGGCACCAACATCGAACTTTCCACGTGCACGTGTGCGTCGACGAAGCCGGGCATCACGTAGCGCTCGGGGGCCGTCGCCACGGGCGTGATGGCCGCGATGCGCTCGCCCTCCACACGGATATCGGCGGGGTAGATGCGGCGTTGGTGGACATCGACGAGCTGCGCGGTCAGGGTAAAAGCGGTTTTCATCGCGGGGAAGGTACACCGCTCACCAGAATCCGCTCCCCATACGTCCGCTCCGTGCGGCGCTTCTCCACGGCGCAGAAACACTTCTCCCGGTCTTTCCTGCACATCGATGATCTTTACCAGACACGCCCCCCATGCAGCCGCACGTTAGGTTTGGGGAACGATTTCGAAGTAGGCCGTGTGAATCATCCTAAGTCATCATGGCTACTCCAAAAGACTGACCGTTAGATACTTTACCCTCCGATCGTGAAACAACGCCTGATCCGCTGGACCCTCCTGCTGACGATGGCGGCCGCCACCGGCCTGGGTGGTTGCCGCGCCAACGACGGCCTCATCAAGGGTAAGAAGCAGCCCCGCAAAGGCCCGATGCCTTGTCCTGTCAAAGATTGCTGATCCCGTGAGTCCAAACATCATCGTCGCCATCGACGGGTACGCCGGTTGCGGGAAGAGCACCACCGCCCGCCGCCTCGCGCAACACCTCGGCTACACTTACCTCGACACCGGCGCGATGTACCGCGCGGTAACGCTCTACTTTCTGGATCACGACGTGAACCTCGACGACGCCGAGGCCGTACGCGAAGCGCTCAGCGACATTCAGATTCGCTTTGGTGAAGCCACGCCCGAGGGCAAGCGCGACACCTACCTGAACGGCCGCAATGTCGAGGAGGACATTCGGGGCCTGCGGGTGTCGTCGCACGTCAGTCCGGTCAGTGCCGTGCCCGCCGTGCGTCGCTTCCTGGTGGCGCAACAGCAGCAGATCGGGCGAGACCGGGGCGTGGTGGCCGAAGGGCGCGACATCGGCACGCACGTCTTTCCCGACGCCGAGCTGAAGGTTTTCATGACCGCCGGCATGCCCGCCCGTGTGGCCCGCCGGCAAATTGAGATGCAGAAAAAAGGGCAAGCTGTGACGGCCGAAGCGCTGGAAGAGAACCTGCGCGAACGCGACCGCATCGACACCGGACGGGAAGACAGCCCCCTCCGCCGCGCCCACGATGCCCGCGAGCTGGACACCACCGCGCTGACCATCGAGCAGCAGGTGGACCAGATTGCTGGTTGGGTGTTAGCGGTTGGCGGTTAAAACAAACTTACCGGTCGGCGGTCGGCGGCCCTTGCAAACGGCGAGTTGAGGGGGTTTGCGTACATCGGTTTCGCACTGTTACGACGGCGATTTAATTTGCGGCGCGAATGACAATTTATCCGCAGGATTGTTATACCTATTGCATTTCGACACTTCAGATATACGCCCCTATGCAAGTGTACATTGACCCCCAGTCCGGCTACTGTTTTGGAGTGGAGTACGCCATCCAGATGGCCGAGACGGAGATGGCCGAAGCGGAAACTCTCTACTGCCTCGGGGACATCGTGCACAACCGCATGGAGGTGGAGCGCCTGCACGCCAAGGGGCTGCGGGTGATCGACCGGGGGCAGTTGGAAGCGCTGCGCAACGCCAAGGTGTTGATTCGTGCCCACGGCGAGCCGCCCGAGACCTACCAGACCGCCCTACGCAACAACCTGACGCTGATCGACGCCTCCTGCCCGGTGGTGCTGAAGCTGCAACACCGCGTCAAGAACGCCTTCGACCGCACCGAACAACGGGCCGGGCAGATCGTTATTTACGGACAACCGGGGCACGCCGAAGTGGTCGGCCTCACGGGACAGACCCGCGACCGCGCCGTGGTAGTGAAAACCGAAGAAGATTTGGCACAACTGGACTTTTCGCGACCCATCACGCTCTTCAGCCAGACCACTAAGAGCACCGAGGGCTTCTACCGCATGAAGGCCCTGATCGAAGAGCGCATCCGCGCCGCGCGGGGGGAAGCCGGACTGACCGACTTTATTGCCAACGACAGCATCTGCCGCCAGGTGTCGAACCGGGAGCCGCAACTGCGTGCGTTCGCCGCCGCCCACGATGTGATCGTGTTCGTCAGCGGCCGAAAAAGCTCAAACGGCAAGGCGCTCTACGGCGTCTGCCGCGAGGTAAATCACCGTAGCTACTTCGTCGAGAACGAGACGGAGATCGACCCTGCTTGGGTCAACCTCAGCGACACGGTAGGCATCTGCGGAGCTACCTCGACGCCCCGCTGGCTCATGGAACAAGTGCGCGACTTTCTGCTGACCGAAGTGGCTGCACCGGTGGTTGAATAGCACCCGCCGACTGCCATCAGCCTGATCGTTAGTCCGTTAGCGTCTTACTGCGCACGATAGATTTCGGGCGGAGTTAACTGGTTTGCTAATGGGTTGGCAGCTACTTTTGCCCCGTTTTACCGTCGTTCGTCGTACACGCGATTTCCGGACTATGTCCAAAAACATCCGTCTCAAACGGGGCCTCGACCTCAACCTCGCCGGCAAGCCACAGCCCCACGTTTCCGCAGACATTCACCCGGAGGTCTGCTCCGTAAAGCCCACCGACTTTCTCGGCATCGGCCGCCAGAAGGTGTTGGTGCAAGAGGGCGACACGGTGAAAGCGGGCACCCCGGTGTTCAACTCTAAGACCTTCCCGAGGATGATGTTCACCGCGCCCGTCAGTGGCGAGGTGGTCGAAATCGAGCGCGGGGCGAAGCGCAAGCTGATTGCGGTCAAGATCCTGGCCGACCAAACGACCGACTACGAAGCGTTCACCCGCTACACGCCGTCCGACCTGAACAGCATCAGCCGCGAGGCCGCCACCGAGCAACTGTTGGACAGTGGTCTCTGGCCGCACCTGCTGCAGCGCCCCTTCAACACGGTGGCCGACCCCGACACCACGCCGAAGGCCATCTTCATGTCGGGCTTCGACACGCACCCCCTCGCACCGAACTTGGAGTTTGCCTGCCGGGGCGACGAGCAGTACCTGCAAGCGGGCGTCAACGTGCTGAGGAAGTTTACGACGGGCACCTTCCACGTCAACCTCTCGGTCGACACCGAGGCGTCCAGCCCCTTCGCGCAACTGGAAGGTGTGCAGATCAACCGCTTCGCCGGAAAGCACCCCGCCGGCTGCGTGGGCGTGCAGATTCACCACCTCGACCCGATGAACAAGGGGGAGGTTGCCTGGACCATCTCGCCGCAGGGCGTAATCCAGATCGGCAAGCTCTTCCTGGATGGGCGCGTCGACACGCGGCGGCTGGTGGCGCTGAGCGGCTCGGAGGTCACCAAGCCGCAGTACTACCGCCTACCGGGCGGGGCGTCGATCAAGAAACTGGTCGAGAGTACTTTGAAGCAAGAGAACGTCCGCTTTGTGTCGGGCAACCCGCTGACGGGTTATCGCATGAATATCGACGAGGGGATCGGCTACTACCACAACCAGGTGTCGGTGCTGCCGGAGGGGAATCACAGCCGCTTTCTGGGGTGGATTGTCCCGGTGAAAGAGAAGATCAGCTTCCAGCGGGCGTTCGGCCTCCTCTCTTACCTGAACCCGAAGACCAAGGAGTACGTGCTCGACACCAACACCAACGGCGAGGAGCGCGCCTTCGTGCAGACCGGCCTGATGGAGCGCGTGCTGCCGATGGACATCTACGTGGAGTACCTGCTGAAGGCCATCATGGCGCAGGACTACGACGAGATGGAGGCGCTGGGTATCTACGAGGTGGTGGAGGAAGATCTAGCCCTTTGCGAGTTCATCGACGTCTCGAAGATGGACGTGCAGGCCATCCTCCGCGAGGGGCTGGAGCTGATGCGCACCAGCTAACCGGTGCTTTCACAGAAAAGTGAAAAGAGGGCGCTTTTCGGCGGTCCGAATCGAACAAAATGCCCCCCCGATGGGGTTAGCAGATACCGTATTTTTATACATTCGATTACGCAAGTATAGCCACGCTATTACCACATGAAGGCGCTACGCAAAACATTTGACGACCTGAAGCCTCAGTTCGCCAAGGGGGGTAAATTCGAGAAGTTCTACTACCTCTTCGAGGCGCTGGAGACCTTTACGTTTGTCCCCAACCACACCACCCCCGCCCGTGGCGTGCAGGTGCGTGACCAGATCGACCTGAAGCGACTGATGATGACGGTAGTGATCGCCATGATCCCGCCGCTGATGTTCAGCTTCTGGCACACGGGACACATGCACTACATCTCGACGGGCGTCGAGGCCTCCTTCATCGAGAAGGGGCTGATCGGCCTGCAACTGGTGCTGCCCATCGTGATCGTCGCTTACGCGGGTGGTGGCCTCGTGGAAGTGGTCTTCGCCCTCTGGCGCAAGCACCCCATCAACGAAGGCTACCTCGTGACGGGCATGTTGATCGCCCTGATCATGCCGGTGACCATCCCACTCTGGCAGGTGTTCCTGGCGGGCGTGTTCGCGGTCGTCATCGCCAAGGAGGTGTTCGGCGGCACGGGCATGAACGTGCTCAACATCGCCCTGACGGCGCGCGTGTTCCTTTACTTTGCTTATCCGACCGACATCTCCGGCTCGACGGTGTGGAACTACGTCGGCGACATGGAGCCGGTGGCGGGCTACTCGGGCGCGACGGCGCTGGGCGTGTTCGCCGAAAACAACGTGATCGACAACGGCTGGACGGGCCTAGAGGCGCTGAACGTCGCCGGCGCGTGGGCTCCTTACGATCTCTACTCGCCGCTGAGCATGTTCCTGGGGTCGATCCCCGGCTCGCTCGGTGAGACCTCGAAGCTGATGATCCTGATCGGTGCCGCCATCCTGATCGTAAGCGGCACGGGAAGCTGGAAGATCATCCTCTCGGTGCTGATCGGTGCGCTCGCCACGGGCTACCTAGTGAACGCCACCGCCGTCAACTCATACATGGCCGTGCCGGCGCACTACCACCTGCTGGTGGGCAGCTTGCTGTTTGGAGCCGTCTACATGGCGACCGACCCGGTGTCGGCCTCGCATACGGAGAAGGGCAAACTCATCTACGGCTTCCTGATTGGGGTTGTCACGGTCATCATCCGGGTGTTCAACCCGGTCTACCCCGAGGGTGTACAGATGGCAATTTTGCTGATGAACGTCTTTGCTCCCCTCATTGACCACTACGTCGTATTAGGCAACAAAAACCGTCGTTTGAAACGTGCAACAATCTAACGGATACGTAATCGGATTCTCCGCCGCCCTCACCGTGGTGCTCGGCGGAGCGCTGGCCCTGGCTGCCACCAGCCTGCGCGAAACGCAGCGCGTGGCCCGTGATCTCGACACGAAGGCGCAAATTCTCAGCTCGGTGATCGAAGTCGAAAAGGGCGTGGACGACATCCTCGGCCTCTACGGCGAGCGCATCAAGAGCGTGGTGATCGACGCCGAAGGCAACGAGGTGACGGAAGACGCCGAGGGCAACCCTCTGGTGGCCGAAAAGGTAGAGGTGGGCGCGGAGTACAAAAAGGCCCCCGAAGACCGCCTCTACCCCGTGTTTATGCTCACGGCCGAGGGTAACCCGGAGCAGATCGAGTCTTACATCTTCCCGATGTACGGCAATGGCCTTTGGGATAAGATCTGGGGCTTCACGGCCCTGGAGCAAGACCTGAGCACGATTCGTGGGGTGGTGTTCGACCACAAGGCCGAGACGCCCGGCCTGGGCGCACGCATCGCCGAGCGCTACGTACAGGCGCGCTACAAGGGTAAAAAGATCTACGACGATGCCCCGGACTTGGTGTCGGTAAAGATGGTGAAGAGCGAGATCGGCGACGACACCTCGTACGACGACTTCCACGTGGACGGCATGTCGGGCGCAACGATGACCGCCAACGGCGTCAACGACATGATGATCAACTACTTGACGTACTACCAGCCGTTCATCGACAAGGTGAAGAGCGGCGACGCGCCCACCAGCCCCGGCAAGGAGGTGCCCGCCCCCGACGTCGAAGAAGTGCCGAACGTCGACAGCACCGGTATTGCCCTTAACTACTAGTATCGAGATTGATAGTATCCAGACTCACATCATAGTATCATCGATTAGTATTAAGGCTACACGACGCCGCGTGCGTCAGCCCTCTCGATACTCGGTACTAAGAGCCTGGATCCTAAACGTCTCGATGCTACCTTAGCAACGTCCAACCAACGATAGCCCCATGGCCACCGAAACCCTGGAACGCGAAGCAGTCGCCGTCGCGAAGAAGCCCGCCGAGCAGCTATTCTCCAAGAAGCGCCGGCGACTGCTCAGCGACCCACTCGACGACACCAACCCAATCACAATTCAAGTGCTGGGCATCTGCTCGGCGCTGGCCGTGACCACACAGATGAAGCCCACCTTTGTGCTGTCGGTGTCGGTGATCGGCGTGATGGTCTTTTCCAGCCTCATCATCTCGCTGATCCGCAACATCATTCCGAACCGGGTGCGGATCATCGTGCAACTGGCCGTGATCGCCACGCTGGTGGCTCTGGTCGACCAGATCCTGAAGGCCTACTTCTTCGACATCTCGAAGCTGCTGTCGGTGTTCGTAGGCCTGATCATTACCAACTGCATCGTGATGGGTCGCCTCGAAGCGTACGCGATGGGCAACAAACCCTACGACTCAACGCTCGACGCCCTCGGCAACGGCTTCGGCTACGCCTGGATCATCCTGGCGGTGGCCTTCTTC
>JBARYS010000105.1:0-5724 GCA_049648155.1 Catalinimonas sp.
GTGATGTTTCCCCAGGCACTCGTCGCCACGTTGGCCCCGGGTCGTTCGGGGGTGGGCAGCCCATTTTCGAAGGCGTGGAGGTTGTCCTTCAGGACGTCTTCCGACACGCTGCCCAGGTTGATGAAGAGCCGCCCGCCGGTGGTGTTGTTCGCGGCCGGGCCGCGGCCGTCGTCGACCCGCCCGAGGCTGTCGGGGATGAACGGGTTCAGCAGCCAGAACTCCAGGTACTGCACGTTGGCGTTGTCGAAGTCGGTGTCGAAGTTGATCGCCTGCGTGATGCCGCCCCAGTTCTGCTCGGGGTTGGGCAGCGAGCCGTCAGGCAGCAGATTGGGGTTGTAGTTGTAGGGGCCGCGCTCTTCGGGGTAGTAGGCCACGTCGAACGTCGGCAGCGGCAGGTTGAACACCTCACGGTCGCGCCCCTCGAAGATCTCGAACTGGTCCACCCGGCGCACGTAGTGGTTGCGCATGTCGGCCTCGGTGATGCCGGGCGGCCGCTGCCGGGTGCCGCCGTCGATGTAAAACAGTTGGTCGATGGTGTACCAGGCCAGCCGCGCCCGTTGGTAAGCGAAGGGCAAGTTGGGCGTGCGCGCCGCCGCCGGAAAGGCACTCGCCGGGGTGGCCGCCAGCATCCAGTTCTGTGGCAAGTTGCCGATGCGGTAGCCGGTCTCGGCCCCCTCGAAGTCGTCTACGTACGAGCGGCCGCTGCGGTCCTGCCGGTCGGGGTCGAGCGCGCGCGACGCCCCCGGCCGCAGTTGCGCCACCTCGCCGTAGAAGTTAATCGTAGAGGGCGCTTTGGTCTGGATGACGGGCAGCTTGTCGATGGCCCGCGTCAGCAGCCGCGACTCGCGCCGCAGGTTCACGTCCAGTCCCCAGATGGTATTCTTGGTCGGCTCGTCGCCGATCGACACGCGCGAGATCACCGGTCGCTCGTTGAGGTGCAGCAGCGTGCCACCGAACACGACGTCGTCCGACACCTGATACTCGGTCCGGGTGCCGAAGAGCGACCGCTGCTGGAAGTTGAACAGGTCGGCCTTCTCGTAGCGCACATCCACCTCCTGGTTCGACGAGAGCACCCCCTGGTTGAGGATCGTCACCCGCCCCAGGTCGTAGTTCACCTGGTAGTCCTGCCCCTCCACGAGCGGGATGCCGCCCGCAGTCACCACCACCGAGCCGCGCGCGATGTTGATGCCCGGCAGGATGATCTCGTTCGACGACGACGACTGCAGCGAGCCGGTCAGGAAGAACTTGTTCTTGTCGGACGAGAGCCAAGCGTCGGAGCGCGTCGAGTCGTAGAGCGCCGTGAAGGCGTACTTGTCGATCAGACGCTGCGTGGCGGGCTGGTCGGGCGGGCCGAGTCGGGCAGCCAGAAAAGAGCCGAACGGCTCCAAAATCGGGAAGATGATGCGGCCGTTCTCAGGCTGGATCGTGATGCCCTCCACGAAATCGAAGTTGCCGTCCACCTGCAGCTCGTTCGCCAGGTTCAGGCGGTCCAGGTTGAACACCTGCAGCAGCGGCTGGTCCTTGATTGCCCCCTCGTTCAGGCTGGGGTTGTCCACGCCGGTGGCGTCGTCCTTATAGATGATGCGCAGTTGGAAGTTCTCGGGCGAAATCTGGCTGGCGTTCAGGTTGTAGATGTTCTTCATCATCAGGTCCCACGTGGGGATGCGCCGCTGGATCGTCGCCGGCCGCAGCAGCTTCATCATCACCGTCTGCGTCTCGCCCAGGCCCTGGTAGTCTTCCACCAGCTCCCCCACCTTGAAGGTGCGCCCCTGGTAGGTGTACTCGTACGAGACGGCCAGCACGTCGTCGTTGCGCAGCGGCGTCACGAGCGAGACGTAACCCAACTGCCGGTGGAAGATGAAGTCGCGCCCCTCTTCGAGCTGCCGGGCGCTCTTGATGAAGCTGTAGTCGGTGTTGTTGACGAAGCCCCGCGCGTCGAGGTCCGTCACGGTGGTCTGCGAGTTGCGGAAGTTGGCGTCGCCGCGCAGCGAGCCGAACAAGTCGTTGTTGCCGTTGGCCGTGGGCGCACCGGCGGCGGCGTTCTGCTGCACCAGCACGTCGCGGAAGATGCTGTCGGTCTCGCCCAGGTCGAGCAGGCCCACCACGTTGCGCAGGTTAGTGGTCTCGTTGCTGCGGTTGGTCAGGTATATCTCCACGCGGGTGATGTTCACGCCCGACGTGATGACCGGCGTGCGCTGCAACCACCGCTCGTAGTTCTGCCGGAAAAAGTGCGAGAGGAAGAAGTGGCGGTTCTCGTCGTACTCATCCACGCGGATCTCGAACTCACGCCGCTGCGCCCCGCCCTGCAAGCTGACCGACTCGCTCTTGCCGCGCTGCGTGGAGGCGAGGCCCGTCACGCTCCACCGCCCGAACTGCAGTTGCGCCTTGATGCCGAACAAGTTCTGCGCGCCCGTGATGAGGCTGGAGCTGATGGGTAGGCTCACGTTGCCCGCCTCGATCTTCTGGATCACCTCGTGGTCGTAGCCGGTGTACTCCAGGCGGATGTTGTTCTCGAAGTCGAACGACGCCTGCGTGTCCCAGTTCACGTTCAGTTGCAGCTTCTCGCCGACCTTACCCACGATGTTCATGCTGATCTGCTGGTCGAACAGGAAGGTGCCGTTGCGCTGCTGGCGGATGGGCAGCGCGGGGTTGTCGACGCGCTGAAACTGACCGCCGAAGTCGAGCAAGACCTGCCCGTTGGGGCGGATGTCGACGAAGTTGCCGCCGAAGATGCGGTCGAGCGCGGGCGAGATGTATATCTTCGGAATCAGCCCCCGCCCCTCCACGGCACTCTCGCCGTCGAGCGCCGCCGACCGCTCCCGGAAGTAGTTCTGCAACAACTGGCGGCGGCGGTACTCCTGAAACTCTTCAAACGACATCTCCGACGGCGGGCGGTAGTCCAGCTCCCCGTAATCCTCGTCGACGTCGTACGTCTGCAAGCTGTCGTCGATCTCCAGGCTGGGCGTGATGCCGCCGGGCAGGTCCAGGATCAGCGGCGTGTTGACCGGCGGGGTTGAGAAGGGGTCGCCGTAGCGGTCTTCCGGGTCGTAGACTGGCCGCCGCGAGGGCTCGTAGGGGCGGTCGAGCGAGTCGGGTGGAAGCGAGTCGGGCGGTAGCGCCCGAACCGAGATCTCCTTGTTGAACGGCGCGTCGCCCGATGAAGCGTCGGCCCAGTGGGCCAGCCACCCCAACCAGGAAAAGAGGACAAAGAGTGGGAAGAAACGTAACAGTGCGTACACGAAGCGGAGGGACTCAGGCGGATTTCAGCACGTGCTTGATGATCTCTTCGACCGTAAGGGCTCCCCCTTTGGCCTTCAACACCTGCGCGATGCTCTTCTCGGCGGCCGGTTTAGGTATCCCCAGGGTCACCAAAGCCGTTAACGCCTCGTCCCGAACGGTATTGTCCACCGCCGTGGCGGTCCCAAACTCCGCGTTGGGGTTTTCCTTACGTACCTTATCCTTCAGCTCCAGTACCGCCCGCTGCGCGGTTTTAGCTCCGATACCTTTCACGCTTTGCAGGGTGTGGTGGTCGCCGTTCAGGATCGCCTGGTAGATCTCTTCGGCACTCAGCGACGAGAGCATCACCAGCGCCAGCGTCGGCCCGATGCCCGACACCGAGATCAGGTGCAGAAAGAGGTTGCGCTCATTGGCCTCGCGGAAGCCATAGAGCAGCTGCGCGTCCTCCTTCACGTGCAGGTGTGTGAGCAACTTACAGCGCCCTTGCTGGTCTTTCAGGGCTATGTAGGTATTGAGCGAAATAAACAGTTGGTAGCCAACCCCTTGCACGTCGAGCACGGCGTAGGTAGGCTCACAGACGGCGAGCTTTCCTTCGATGTAAGCAATCATAAGGTAGAACGAGCCCCAGTGGCGGAGCTACATCCCACAAAGCTAACCCTGAAGTAACGAAGTCCGAAGTTTTGAAGTCTGAAGTTCGAAGCCCGAGGTCTGAAGTGCGGACTTCAAAACCTCACCTGGATGCCGTTGCTGTAGAGGATGTTGACGCGCTCAATGGCGACGACGGGGGCATCGTCGTACTGACCGGAGAGGCGCGAGGTAAACGCGAGCCACTCGTTGAGCTTGTAGGTGGCGGCAATGTCGCCGCTGAGGCGGGGACGGAAAAAGGTGTCGAAGCGGGCCTGGTAGTAGGCGATGCCGTTGACGGCGAAGCCTTCGCGCGGCTCCCAGCGCAGCGACAGGTAGGTGGTGCTCTTTACGAAGTCGTTGTTGACCTCGTCGCGGCCCATCGGTCCTTCCACGCCGTCGGGGAGGCGCCAGTCTTCGCGCTCCCACATCACGCCCGGCCCCAGCACCAGGGTGGCCTTTTTGCCGTCGGCCAGCTTCAGGCGGAGGCCGCCGCCGGCCAGGGCGCGCGCCAGCAGGCCGCGAGCGCGGTCGTACTGGTACTGCGCGAAGACCTCGTACGAGACGGGCTTCTTGTGCACGAAGTTGATGCGCCCGTGGGAGTAGGCATCGCTGATGACGTTGTCGCCGGCCACGCGCACGAAGTTGGCGTGTGTGATGAACATGTAGTTGTGCCGCCGCGAGAGGTAAGCGGCGTTGGCGACCCACACCAGGTCGAACACTTCCACCTGCTGGCGGCGGTAGTTGGCCGTGACCGAGGTGGTGCCCAGCCAGACGCGCGCCGTATCCTTCTGCAGCCGGTTCTTTTCGATGTTGAGAATCTGCGCCTGCGACACGGTGGCGGTGCACAAGGCACCAACGAAGACGAGCGTCCGAAATAGTTGCTTCACTGCGGAAACGTACGAACCATTCGGCGGGCGGTTCCGTTGAACCAGCTACCCCGCCCACCGGCGGGTCGGTTCTGGGGTCGACCGGAATTGACGGCTCGGTGAGTAAGGTGCGTGCATGCAGGGAGTTGAACGAACCTCCCTTGACCAATTCGTTCGACCAACAAATGGCGAATCTAACTACGCCCTCGCAGCCTAAGTAAAACTTAGGTTTTATGTGAGTGTCCCGCCGGCCCTCGCGTCTCGTAGGGTCGGCATCCGGGGCATCAAACCACGGGACTAGCCGTCGCGGTGTCGCGACACGACGGTGAAATTCAGCGGCTAAGGGGGGTGATCAGGTCCGACCGGCACCTTTGCCCCCTCGAAAACCTAAGCTGGATCTAAGCATGGAGGGCGCGCTTTTGCTGCCTTGACCGGACCAGGCGGGGCGGCCCGGCCGTTCAAATCCCTGCGACTCCACTGAGGTCGTGTCTATCTCGTATAGATGCGGCCTCTTTTAGTTGACTAGTGCACCGTTTCAGGCGGGAAAGACACCTTGCGTAAGTCGCGGGGGCCGCCCCGTCAGACATCTTGCAGAGGTACACTAGCCCCTTCCCTCGAAAACCTAAGCTGGATCTAAGCATGTAGGGCGCGCTTTTGCTGCCTTGACCGGACCAGGCGGGGCGGCCCGGCCGTTCAAATCCCTGCGACTCCACAATAAACGGCTCTCACGCAAGTGGGGGTCGTTTATTCTTTCTCAGGGGTCCTGCCCGGGGGTGAATATGCTGCTTCCCTTACCCCATCTCCACCACCGTCCGCCCCCAAGTTCCGCCCGCCAGCATCCGGTCGATGTGCCCGTCCAAGTCGTCGAGCGGGATGGTCCGCCCCACGCGCGCCAAGTGCTCGCCTAGGCTCCACTCGCCGGCCAGCTTGTCCCAGAGCGCGCGGCGCAGCGGCATGGCGCACTCGGCCGACTCGACGCCGAGCAGGTTAATGC
>JBARYS010000106.1:0-1593 GCA_049648155.1 Catalinimonas sp.
GCCAGCATGGCCTTAGCTCCGGCTCCCCGCTCCTCGGCAGGCTGGGCGATCAGCACCACCGTGCCGCCCCACGCCTGGCGGCGGGCGCTCAGCGCGCGGGCCACGCCCACCAGTGAGGTCATGTGGACGTCGTGACCGCAGGCGTGCATCACGGGCACCTCGCGGCCGCCCGTGCCCGGCGTCGTCACCCGGCTGGCGAACTCGAAGCCCGTCTCTTCGAGCACCGGCAGCGCGTCCATGTCGGCACGGATCAGCAGCGTCGGCCCCTTGCCGTTGCGCAGCACGCCCACCACGCCGTGGCCGCCCACGCCGGTAGTCACTTCGTAGCCGACCTCTTTGAACTCCCGCGCGAGGCGGGCGGCCGTCTGCTCCTCTTCGAACGAAAGCTCGGGGTTGGCGTGCAGGTGGCGGTAAAGGGCTTGCAGGTAGTCGAGCTCCCCGGCGGTGGGCGTCTGGGCGTAGGCGAGGGGGGCAATCAGCAGGAGCGGGAAAAGAAGGTACTTCATGCGTCGGAGAGGATGCGTTCGACGGTCGGCCAGATCAGGTCGGACTCGTAGCCGCGCCCCATCAGGTAAGTGACCAGTTTTTGTTTTCGTTTCAGGGGTTCGAGGTCGGGCGAGAGGGTCGCCGCTTTCTGAGTCGCCAGCTTGTCGAGGGCGGCGCGGTAGTCGTCGTCGCTAAGCTCGCCGAGACCCGCCCGTACGGCGGCGTCGCTCACCCCGTGCGCCCGCAGGCCTTGGCGAATTTTAGTCCGCCCCCAGCGCTTCATGCGGAACTTTCCGCCCACGTAGGCCGAGACGAAGCGCTCCTCGTTGACGAAGTTCTCCGACTCCAGGCGTTCGAGCACGGTGGCCGACTCGTCGGGCGTCAGGCCCAAGTCGCGGAGCTTGTCGAGCACCTCCCGGCGGCTGCGCTCTTGGTAGGCGCAGAATTTGGCCGCCTTGGCGTAGGCAACGGCGGGGTCGTGTCTCTTTTTTGGGGGGATCAACGTGGCAAGGGTAAGCGACGAACATAAGCCGGCAAAAACAAAGTTACGCGCCCGGGCGGGCGTGGGAGCAACCCGAAGCCCACCGCCGAGCGTTACCTCTTCAACGTCAAGCTCCCATGAACCCCCTCCGACTCCTGCTGGTGCAGTCCGATCCGTATTGGGAAGACCCCGTGGCCAACTTGGCTGCCCTCGAAGAGCTTCTCTGGCAACACCCCGATCCGGTCGACGTGATCGTGCTGCCCGAGATGTTCCAGACCGGCTTCACGACCAACGGTGACGTGGCCGAGGTGATGGGCCTGCACACCACCCGCTGGATGCGGCAGCAGGCGGCCCGTACGGGCGCGGCGGTGGTGGGAAGCTTCTTGGCACGCGAGGCGGGCCACCTCTACCACCGGCTGCTCTGGGTGGAGCCTGACGGCCAACAGGCGCAGTACAACAAACGCCACCTGTTCCGGATCTCGGACGAGGCGGCCGTCCTCTCGCCGGGTGGGGCGGTGATAACGCACGCGTGGCGCGGTTGGCGCGTCCGGTTCATCATCTGCTACGACCTTCGTTTTCCCGTCTGGTGCCGGAACGTGCGGCCGTATTACGACGTGCTGCTGTGT
>JBARYS010000107.1:0-1906 GCA_049648155.1 Catalinimonas sp.
CGGTTATGAACGAGAACGCGTCTAGATTCTTAGTTCGAGCTTGATAAATAGAGACTTTGGCGGTAGGCGCCGTAGACTTTTGAAGCGGCGGGGCGGCCTATCAGAGTAGCAGAGCTACTGATGAGAAAGTTTATGGAGCATGGTGCGGGACCGGCCTTCCGGTAAAAGATCACGCATCGAGCCGGAACAGAAACTTAGACAACTTCTGGGTAAGGTACGAACGGCGGGGCGTGCGTAGGCGGTTTGCCGCCGTACGGAGTTTAAAGAGGCACGCCCGGCGGCAGCCGGTACGGCTTCACCTTTTGAAGTGTACGACGAGACTCTGTTGTTCGTCGCTACGTCTTATTTCGGTGCCGAGTGAAGCGCTCGGGGGGGCTTCGCTTTGTGCCTGGTCTCTTTTGGTTTGTTCGTGCGAATTCTCATAAATTGCGCCTCTTTTCTACGCACCTTTCGTGCCCGCCCCGGGTTATGAGAGGCACCAAAACACCGACCGAATGGGACGTACCGTTCAGGAAAAATTACAAATTTTGGCCGACGCCGCGAAGTACGACGTCTCGTGCTCGTCGAGCGGCAGTAAGCGGCAAAACAAGGGCGGGCTGGGCAACGCCACCGGCATGGGCATCTGCCACTCGTACACCGAGGACGGCCGCTGCGTGTCGCTGCTCAAGATTCTGCTGACCAACTACTGCATCTTCGACTGTGCCTACTGCGTGACGCGCCGCAGCAACGACGTGCCCCGCGCGGCCTTCACCGTGCAGGAGGTCGTCGACCTGACCATCAACTTCTACCGGCGCAACTACATTGAGGGGCTGTTCCTCAGTTCGGGCATCTTCAAGAACGCCGACTACACCATGGAGCGGCTGGTGCGCGTGGCGCGTAAGCTGCGCGAGGAGGAGAACTTCCACGGCTACATCCACCTGAAGGGTATTCCCGGCGCGAGCGACGAGCTGATGCGCGAGGCCGGCCGCTACGCCGACCGCCTGTCGGTGAACCTGGAGATGCCCACCGAGGGGAGCCTTCAGAAGTTTGCGCCCGAGAAGAACCACCGAGAGGTGTTCGAGCCGATGGGCGCGCTGCGCGAGGCCATTGAGGAGGACCGCGACGAGCGGAAAAGGGCCGCGCAGACGAAGCGCCCGCTCTTCGCGCCCGCCGGGCAGACCACGCAGATGGTGATCGGCGCGTCGGACGAGAACGACCGGCAGGTGCTCGGGCAGGCCGACAAGATGTACAAGCAGTTCGAATTGCGGCGGGTCTACTACTCCGGCTACGTGCCGATCTCGGACGACGGCCGCCTGCCGGGCTTGGGTACGCCGGTGCCGATGGTGCGCGAAAACCGCCTCTACCAGGCCGACTGGCTGCTGCGGCTCTACGGCTTCTCGCTTGACGAGATCGTCAACGAGCACTTCCCGAACCTGGACCTCGACGTGGACCCGAAGGTATCGTGGGCGCTGCGCAACCGAGCGTTCTTCCCGGTCGACGTCAACGTGGCCGACCTCGAGCTGCTGCTGCGCGTGCCGGGCATCGGCCACCGCTCGGCGAAGCGCATCGTGACGGCGCGGCGCTTCCAGACGCTGCGCCCCGAGCACCTGCGGAAGTTCGGCGTGGTCTGGAACCGCGCGCGCTACTTCCTGACCGGCGCGGGCGTGGGCTACGACACGAAGGACTACGCCGACGCGCGCCTGCGCACCCGCCTGCTGACGGGCGGCTTTGCCCGCCAGCGCCACCAGTCTTCGCAATTAGCCCTGTTCGCGTGACCTACCTGCTCTACGACGGCTCGTTCGAGGGCTTTCTGACCTGTGTGTTTGTGGCCTACGACGAGCGCATCGCCGACGCCCGGCCGCGCGCCGGGGCCACTCATCAGCCCGACGCTTTCGCCGCCGTGCGCGAGGTCGAGACCGACGAGGGG
>JBARYS010000108.1:0-1763 GCA_049648155.1 Catalinimonas sp.
GGCCTCCGTGTGCGGGGCTTCTTCCACGACCGGCGTCGGGGGCGGTTCCGGCGCGGCGGAGACGGCCGCCGGAGGTTGCGGACGTTCGGGGGCAGGCGGTTGCTCGTCGACGGTGGGCAGGCGGGCGAAGAACGACTCCTGCGCCTGCGACGGCTCGCGGAACTGGTCCGCCGGCACCGGCAGCAGCTCGCTGAAGTGCTTGAGCACGTCGGCGGCGGGCGTCAGGGCGCGGCCGTGGTAGCTGTGCGCCTTGTAGAAGTAGAGCTTCGCCTCGCCGGGAGGGACTTGCTTCGAGTAGCTCGACTGCAGCTCGCTGATCACCTCCTGCACCAGCACCTTGTTGTAGATCAGGTAGCGACTCAGCTCCTTGAGCGTGTCGGCGTGGACGAAGCGCTCGTTGCGGACGTCGATCAGCTCGTGGAAGTAGGTCAGCGGCGTCATGGCCAGCCGGAGGGTGTCGATCACGGCGCGTTCCAGCAGCGGCTCAAAGTCGCGCTGTCGCACGGCGATGTGCCGTGAGAGCGTGTTCATGAACTCCCCCATCGACTGTTGCACCTCCTCGTGCTCGTAGTCGAAGTAGGGGCTGCGCATCCGGGTGGCTTCTTCCTGCCAGCGGTCGAACAGCCCCTTGAGCAGGAAGAGGTTGACCTGCCGGACGGAGCAAAACTCTAGTATCTGGTCGCCGTTGAGGAAGTCCCGGTGTAGGAAAGCCGGCTGGGCCATCTGCGCCGTAAATTTGCTTGCGTAGGTGGCCAGCGCCTGCTGGTCGAGTTTGATCTCCATACGAGCACAAGAGGATTTGAGCGTACCAATCTCAAAGGTAGCCATCCGGAATCTGAACGGAAAGGAGTTTCCCGTCGCCCCGGCGGCCGAGAGCTTGCTGCAAGCCCTGCAACGTGCCGGGCAGGACTGGATGTTCGCCTGCGGGGCGAAGGGCCGCTGCACCACCTGCCGCGTGCGCGTGGTGGCGGGCGGCGAGCTGCTGGCCCCACCCACGGCCGCCGAGGAGAAGTTCCGCCGCCTAGGCCACCTGGCCGACGACGAACGCCTGACCTGTCAGGCCCGCTTCGCCCGGACGGGTATCCTCGTGGGCGTGGTGCCCCGGCCCTGCCAACTGCCGCACGTAACGTACGCAGAGGCTCCGGCGGAAGGGGAGGGGCGCGGAACACGCTGACCGCAGCTTCGACGGCGAGGCTCGATGGCACACACAGTCCGGCTAAACGTGGCGGGCAGGCCGTAGCCTATCAGCGTCGCAAGCGCAGCAAAACCAGCAACACGCTCTGGCTTACTGATGGTAGCGGCTGAGTCCTGGCTTTGAGCCAACCCTGCGCCGGCTGGCTTCACCGATGAGTGGCCGCCAGATGCAAACAAACAGCGGGATTAGGTACAGTTGGAAGCATCGATGCCCGGAGCAGAAGGCGACGGTCATGTCTGATCTGGAGCACGCGATGATCTGGTTCATCAGCCCTCTGCATGAAAGCAGTGTGCACGACAAGACGATGTTTGAACGCGACTTTCGGTCTGACCGATCAAAGCTAGCAGGCAGGAAGTTCTTTGCTGATCTGGGTTATCAGGGGATCAAGAAGTTTTGCCCGGAAGGCAGGTTCGTGCTTCCCTTCAAAAAGCCAAAGGAAGCAGAGCTAACGCAAGATCAAAAGCGCTACAACAGGCTTGTATCGAGTCTGCGCATACGCGTTGAGCATGCGATCAGAGGTCTAAAGCGATACGGTATGCTTTCTGAGAGAAACCGCACGAAAGACTTA
>JBARYS010000109.1:0-4975 GCA_049648155.1 Catalinimonas sp.
CGGTGGGGCAGGACGGCAGCCGCTACAACGGCAGCTTAAACCGGTTCGACAACAGCGCCGTGCCCGACAGCGTGGCCGAGGCGCTCTACGCCGTGTCGGACCACCTGCCGGTAGAGCTCACGCTGGCCATGCGGGGCCTGCCCGCCTCGGCCGCTCCCCTAGCGGCGCTGCCGGTGCGGCTGTTGGGCAACCCCGCCCGCGAGCGGGTGGAGATCCACGTGGACGCGCCCGGCCGCCACGTGGTGCAGGTTCGCTCGGCGCTGGGGCAACTGTGGGCGCAGGAGGTGGTCGGGGGCACCACCGTTGCCCGCCTCGACGTGCGCCACCTGCCGGCAGGCGTCTACGTGGTGCAGGTGTTGGCCCCAAACGGCCGTCGGGCGGTGCGGCGGTTGGTGAAGCTGTGAGGGAGGACTAAAGACGGAAGAACGGAGAGGCTGACCACATACCGGACACTAAACAATAGAGTTGCCACGAGCTAACGATCAGAAAATTACGGTGAATCCGCGCTGGTCAGTCGGCACGAGCCGCCCCGTGCCGACTGATGACAGCGTGCAGCCTGTAACGAACTGACAGTACGGATGCCTGGGATCGGACGCTCGATAGGAGACCTTCGCGATTAGGATCAGAACAAGAAATCACGCATGTACAAGCGGCACCATAGAACCCTTACGCTTACGGCGCTCCTGCTGCTGGGGGGCTTGCCCGCCGGGGCACAGTCGTACGAAGAGCGCGTCACGACGGTGTCGAACGTGGGCATGACCGTGAGCAACCTCGGGCTGATCGGCAACGCCTTCCGGGGCAGCTACGACGTGCTGGGCTTCCCCTCGCTGGAGTACCCGCAGAACTCGGGCGTAGAACACGTGTTTCAGGGCGGCCTCTGGGTGGGCGGGCTCATCGACGGCGCGCAGGTGTCGGTCACCACGGGCGCCCTCGACGCGGCGGGCGGCTACAGCACCGGCGGCAGCGGCTTCGAGTTCACGGCCCCGATTGGGTCGGGCTTCGAGGAGCGCTCCACGCTGATCGACAACCCCAACTTCTCGCCCGACGCCGTCTCGCACCAGGACTTCGTCTCGGAGTTTACCGACAGCAACATCGTGGTGCCGGGCACGTCGATCCAAATGCAGGGGCACACCAACCCGCTGAACTTGGGCGTCCGCTTTGAGGCCTACAACTGGAACTTTCCCTTCTCGGACTTTTTCGTCATCCTCAACTTCCGCATCACCAACGTGGGCGCGCGGCCGCTCGACAGCGTCTACGTGGCCTACTGGGCCGACGGCGTGATCCGCAACGTGAACCGCACCCCGCCGGGCGGCACGCCCTTCTTCGACAAGGGCGGCAACAACTACGAAGATTCGCTCTACATGGCCTACGAGTTCGACGCCGCCGGCGACCTGGGCTTCACCGAGAGCTACTTCGCACTGAAGTTCTTGGGGGCCGAAGATGCCACCGGCTTCCGCCACCCGGCCCTCGACCCGACGTTTAAGGATCATTACCAGACGTGGCAGTTCCGCTCGACCGACCCGCTCTTCTTCACCCCCACCAGCGACAACGAGCAGTACATCAAGATGACCAACGGGCTGAACCAGCGCGCCAACTGGGCCACCGAGCTGCAGCCGCGCCTGAACCAGCCCAGCAACCGCTCGACGATGCTCTCGGTGGGGCCGTTCCGGCGGCTCGAACCCGGCGAGTCGGTCGACATCGCCTTCGCGGTGGTGCTGGCCCAGAAGTGCGACGACGGCCTGCCGAACGTGGAGAACACCCCCGAGCAGCGGTGCCGCCTGCGGCAGAACGCCTCCTGGGCGCAGACCGCTTACAACGGTGAGGACAAGAACTTCAACGGCCTGCTCGACGAGGGCGAGGATCAGGACGGCAACGGGCGCATCACCCGCTTCACGCTGCCCGCCCCGCCCGACCTGCCCCGCCTGCGGGTGGAGGCCGCCGAGAACCAGATCGACCTCTACTGGTCGGACAACGCCGAGCGCTCGGTCGACCCCATCACGCAGGAGCAGGACTTCGAGGGCTACCGCATCTACAAGTCGCAGTTTGCCTTCGACGTGCAGGACAACATCGACGCGCTGCAGTCGCTCGAACCGATCGCTTCCTACGACCTGGCAGGCAACGGGGTGGGCTTCGACAACGGCCTGGCGGCGGTGCGGTTGGAGGAGCCCGTCACGTTCGACGGCGACACCGTGACCTACCGCTACCGCTACACGATCTCGAACCTGCAGAGCGGCTGGCAACACGCCGTGGCGCTGACGGCCTTCGACCGGGGCGACGAGGAGACGAACCTGGAGACGCTCGAAACCAGCCCGTTGGCCAGTTTGCGGCGCGTCTTTCCGGGCACGCGGCCCAACGAGAACGCCGAGGCGGACGGCCCGTTCGTCTACCCGAATCCTTACTACGCCGGGGCCGCCTGGGAGGGCCAGAGCCCCTTTGCCGAAGACAAGCGGCTGGTGTTTGCCAACCTACCCGCCCGCTGCGTGATCCGCGTCTTCACCACCGCCGGCGACCTGATCGACACCTTCGAGCACGACCAGCAGTACAGTGGTGAAGACACCCGCTGGTACGACGTCTACTCCGACCCGGACCGTACGGTCTTCTCAGGCGGCGAGCACTCGTGGGACCTGCTCTCGGCCAACCAACAGATCCTCGCGCCGGGCGTCTACCTGTTTTCGGTCGAAGACCGCGACACCGGCGAGCGACACCGGGGAAAGTTCGTGGTGATCAAGTGACCAGGTGGTGCCCTTCCGACATCAAAATTCTACCCTCTCATCTTTCATTTCTAATCTCTCGACAATGCTGAAAAAACTACTCGTAATCGTCGCGCTGCTGCCCGCCCTCTGGACGGTGCCGACGCAGGCGCAAGACTATCCGGTCGTGACCATCCGCGACATTCAGTTCATCTCGCTCGATAGCTTGCAAAACTGCCAGGAGCAGTCGTACTACTGCGGCGACACCGTGACCGTGCGCGGCATCGTGACCGTGGACGGAGACCAGTCGCGCGGGCGAGGGGCAGACAGGGTCATCTCGCAGTTCTGGATTCAAGACGGAACCGGCGACCTCTGGACGGGCCTAGACGTGTACGGGGAAGACAACGTACGGACGTGCGACGGCGATCCGTACAGCCCTTCGCCCGAACTGACGGAAGACCTCCGGAGCGTCTTTCGGGGGGATTCGGTCGAGATTACCGGTTTCGTCACTGAGTTCCGTGGGGAGTCGGAGATCGTACCCATCGCAATCACGACCATCGACAGCGATCTGGACGTACCTGCCGCCGTGCGGGTGAACGTAGGCGACCTGAACAATAACAACCAGGAGAACCAAATCGTGACTGGTGAGCCCTACGAAGGCCTCTACGTGGAGATCGTCGACGTCACGGTGGTCGCGGCCAACCCCGCCGGCCGCCCGAGTTTCGTGGTGGAGGACGGTGCGGGCAACCGCGTACGCATCTCCGATAAGTTCAGCGTACAGCGCGACCCCGGCTCCGACTTCGTGTTGCCGGTGGTCGGCAACACTTTTGAGGTGATTCGCGGCATCGTGATTCACGATCAAAACGGCTGCACCGGCGGCACCGGCGGGGGCTACGACATTGCTCCTTTCCAACTGAGCGACTACGAAGCCGGTGAGCGTACCGCGCCCCTCCTGGCCGACGTGCGCCGCACCCCGCTGACCCCGACCACGCAGGAGGCGGTGGTCTTCTCGCTGACGGCCGAGGACGTGGACGGCGCGGTGGTTTCGGTGGTGCTCAACTACGCCGTGGGCGAAGAGAACGAGACCTACGTGCCCCTAGCCATGATCAGCGGCACCGGCACCACCTACAGCGCGACGCTGCCGGCCATCGGCACGAACGGGGAGATCGTGAAGTACTACATCGTGGCGACCGACGACCAGGGCAACACGGCCGACTTCCCCTCGGGCGCGCTGACCGGTTCGTCGAACCCGAAGTTCTTCTACGTGAACGACGGCGGCACTACCATCTACACTGTGCAGCGGACGCCCTTCAGCGACGGCAACTCGGGCTACCGTGACGACACCGTGACCGTAAGGGGTGTAGTGACGGCCTCGGCGACGGACCTGGGGCGGGTCTTCATCCAGATGCCCGACTCGACCGAATGGGCCGGCATCCACGTTACGGCCGGCCAGAACGTGGGCGACCTCACGTTGGGCCAGACCGTCGAGGTGACGGGGGTGGTGGAAGAGTCGTTCGGCTTTACGCTGCTGGACCCCACTGCCACCATCAGCGTGCTCAACAACACCGGAGCCGTTGCCTCGGTAGAGGTCAACCCTGACTCGTTCTCGACGCGCACCATGTACGCCGAGCAGTACGAAAGCATGGTTGTGACGCTGCGTAACCCCGACGCCGACAAAGGCATTTACATTGTCGAGCAGAACGCCGATGCCGACCCGAACGACGAAACGCGCAACTTCGCTGAGTACCGCATCGGCACCGACACGCTCAACCCCACCGAGGGCACCCGCGTGCTGGTGGGCCGCAACAGCGGTAGCGCCTTCTCGTCGCTGAACGTCTCTTACATCAACGACAGCCGTTGGATCGAAGACGCCGGCGCACTGGCCGTCGAGCCGTTCGTGGTGCAGTACGGCGATACGCTCGACGCCATGACGGGCGTGATGTACTACAGCTTCAGCAACTTCAAGCTGCTGCCGCGCACCAACGTAGACGTGCAGGGCTACGAAGGAGGCGTCGTGTCGGCGCTCGGACTGCGGCGCGCGGCCATCGACCTCTTCCCGAACCCGGCAACCGGTGCCGTGACGCTGCGCGGTGAACTGCCCACGGGCGGAGCGCTGCAGATACACGACCTTACGGGTCGCCGGATGTCGGCGCAAACGCTGAGCGGTGCCGAGACGCAGGTAGACGTGCAGCGCTTCGAGCCGGGCGTGTACTTGGTGAGCATTGCCGACCGCGACGGCCGCCTGATTTACACTTCTAAGCTGGTGGTGCGGTAGACCTCAGGTA
>JBARYS010000110.1:0-8692 GCA_049648155.1 Catalinimonas sp.
AGGTGGTAGACGTTGCCGTGGCGGTCGCCCAAGATTTGCACCTCGATGTGCTTGGGGTTCTCGATGAACTTCTCGATGAAGATCGTCTCGTCGCCGAAGGCGTTGCGGGCCTCGCGCTGCGCCTCGGGGAACGACTTGGCCAGCGCGCTCTCGTCGCGGATCACCCGCATGCCGCGCCCACCGCCGCCCGCCGCCGCCTTCAGAATCACCGGGTAGCCGATGCGGCCGGCCGCCGCCCGGGCCTCGTCTACGCTGCCGAGTGGGTCGGCGTTGCTCTCGATGATCGGCACGCCGCACTTCTGCGCCACGGCCTTGGCGCGCACCTTGTCGCCGAGCTGCTCCATCACCTCGGGGTCGGGCCCGACGAACAGCACGCCCGCGTCGCGGCAGGCACGGGCGAAGGCCACGTTCTCCGACAAGAAGCCGTAGCCGGGGTGGATGGCGTCGACGCCGTGCTGCTTCGCTAGTGCGATCACCGCCGCGATGTCCAGGTAAGGCTTCAGCGGCTCGTCGTCGTCGCCTACCTGGTAAGCTTCGTCGGCTTTATAACGGTGCAGCGAGTAGCGGTCTTCGTAGGTGTAGATCGCCACCGTGCGGATGCGCAGTTCGGAGGCCGCCCGCAGCACACGGATGGCAATTTCGCCACGGTTGGCTACTAAGAGTTTTTTGATCTTCATGGGGCGCGGGAGAGGGGTTGGGTCGTGAAATTACGCAGTGGTGGCACCGACGGACCGCCTAGCGACGGCGCGAGCGGGCAAATTTTGCTCTGCTGTTCGGCGAATGTACGGGGGAGGTGGAACTCGACGTTCCCGCCGCCTTGCGCCGGGTAGGCGGACCTAATCACAAAGAAAGCCGCTCAGAGGCGGCTTTAAGAGATCAAAAGGGGGAAGAGTTCAGCGCTCCATCGCCTCCAGGAGGCTCTGGCATTCGTGGGCCTGTACGTCCCGGAAAATAAGCGGTGGGTAGTCGCGGCGCAGGGCAGTCCCGCAGCGGTCGGCTTCCAAACGGAAGCCCACGTCGTTGGGCAGCAGATAACAGTACGTGGTCAGGCCGAATCGCGCCATGCGCGGCTGCCAGTTGCACTGAAACCACTCTTGCGTGCGGTGGTGAAAGTAGCGGAGGTGGCGCTGGTCAAAAATGATCTTCCGGACGGCGTGCGTACGGACGAAGCTCTGGAGTGAGTGCAGCATCTCGCGAAACTCGTCTTCGGGCACAAAGTCGCGGGTGGCGGTGAACAGCAACGTCATCTCCTCGTCGGTATATTCGATGCGTAGGTGCTGGCTGCGGATGATGGTGCGGAGGGTGGGTGGGGTGGGTGCTACCATGGGAAAAAGTGTTGTTTGGATGAGTAACTTACTTGATAATCATTTGCTTTTATGTGATTTATATTAGCATTTATGCGCCTGTCGAGGAGCCTCACCAAATAATGATGTAAGATTCGGCCGGTACGTGTAAAAAAGAGTATCGTGTAGGTGATGAAATCTACAGCGCGCTTCTAAGCAACACATACTCGATTTGCCTTCGAAATGTTACGGGGCCGCCGGCCGCGAACCACAGACCTTTCTCACCGCCGGCACCGGGCGTAAGAAACTCAGGTCTTCTGTTTCTTCTTCCGGGCGGCCGGAAAAAGGATGTTGTTGAGGATCAGCCGGTAGCCCGGCGAGTTGGGGTGCAGGTTCAGGTCGGTAGGCTCTTCGCCCACCATGTGCTGGTAGTCTTCGGGGTCGTGGCCACCGTAAAACGTCCAGAAGCCCCGCCCGATGGTGCCGTGGATGTAGCGCGCCTCGTTGGCCGCCTTCGTCTCGCCCATCACCAGCACGTCCGACTTGATCAGCCCCTTCTTAAACGCCGTGGTCTGGCCCATGAAGCCCTTCACACGCGTCTGGTGGTTCTGCGTGAGCATCGTCGGGATGGGGTCCCACTTAGCCGAGAATCTGAAAAGCTGGAAGAAGTCGTTGCGCTCGTTCAGGCCGCGCCGCTCGGTCATCTGGTTATCGATGTTCGAGTACTCGTATTCAGTCCAGTCGCGGCTGATGTGGAAGTCTTCGAAGGCAAAGCAGTCGTCGAACCGCAGCTTGCTCTGCGCCTGCGGGTCGGCCGGGTCACCGTCGTACATCGACTCGCAGATGTCGACACCCGCCGCCGAGAGGGCAATGTCGTACGTGTCCGTCGCCGAGCACATAGCGAACATGAAGCCGCCGCCCAGACAGAAGTCGCGGATTTTCTGCACCACGGCCAGCTTCAGTTGCGACACCTTGCCGAAGCCGTGCTTGGCGGCCATCGCCTCGGCGTCGCGCTGCTGGGCGATGTACCACGGCTGGTTGCGGAACGAGCTGTAGAACTTACCGTACTGCCCGGTGAAGTCCTCGTGGTGCAGGTGTAGCCAGTCGTACTTCGGCAGTTCGTCGTAGAGCACCTCGTCGTCGTAGACCACCTCGTAGGGAATCTCGGCGTAGGTGAGCACCAGCGTCACGGCGTCGTCCCACGGCTGGGCCGTCTTCGGCGAGTACACCGCCACCTTCGGCGCTTTGTCGAGGCGCATCACGTCCATGTTCACGTCGGGGCTGCTGATCTGCTGCGTCACGCGGGCGTGGTCGGCGTCGGAGATCACTTCGTAGCTCACCCCCCGGATCACCAGCTCATCTTCGAGCGCCTGCAAATGGGGAAAGGCGAAGCTGCCCCCACGGTAGTTCAACAGCCACTCGGCCGCAATCTCCTGTTCGAGTACCCAGTAGGTGATACCATAGGCTTTCAGGTGATTCGACTGCCCCTCGTCCATCGGCACGAGAATGTGGTTGGCGCGCAGCGCCGGGGCGAACGCAAGGAGGAGAATAAGCGAAAGGGTGCGCATGGGTAATTTTAGGTCGATGGTCGTCTGAGCCATTAGAAGAAAGAGCGGAAGCAGTAATCGATGTGGAGGGGTGAGAAGATGGGAGGATATTGCATCGTGAGGGGCCGTTACGCTGTAACGTCCGTACCGCTTCAGTATCCACACGCTCTCAGTACTTCCAGCCACCCGATTCGAACGGCCGGCGGTGAGGCTGCCCGTATTGGAAATCGTTTGGCGGTTCGAGGGTTCACCGGAGGGGTATTTTTTGCGGAGAGCATTCTGCACACGAAAACGCACCCGGCGGGTCGGCATTGCTGCCGTTCGTGTAAAGTCGACCCCGCTTCCTGCCGCGCACGGGCTACATTTGGCGACGATCAAGCGCCGGTTTGCCCGCCTTTTCTCGGAGGTCTACACCCGCACGAAGCACCCGCGTCCGGCAGGCAACGTCATAAAAGTATTGGTCACGGCTAACTGTTCATTGAACCAAAGGGTATGAATTACGCTGAAAATATCCGTGAGGGTGTCCGCTCCGTGAAGGGAAATTTGCTGCGCAGCGTGCTCACGGCGCTCATCATCGCCATCGGCATCACGGCCCTGGTGGGCATCCTGACGTCGATCGACGGCATCCGTGGGTCGGTCAACCAGAACCTGGGGTCGCTGGGAGCGAATACGTTCGAGATCGACGAGAAGATCGCCGGCAACCGGCGGTTCGGGGGGCGGCGCGAGCGGCAGGCCCCGCCCATCGAGTACGGCGAGGCGCAGCGCTTCCGCGACCTGTTCGCTGAACGGGGCACGGTCAGCATGGAGGCCGACGTCGCCTTCGCGGCCGAGCTGAAGCGGGGCGACAAGAAGACCAATCCCAACTCGCGCATCACGGGTAGCGACGAGCATTACCTCGCCGTGAACGGTGCCGGCCTGGAGGCGGGGCGCAACTTCACGCCGCAGGAGCTACAGTACGGCGCAAAGGTGGCCCTGCTGGGCGGCGAGCTGGTCGAGACGCTGTTCGACGACAACGAGAGCCCCTTGGGCAAAGACCTGATGCTGCTGGGCACGCGCTTCCGCGTGATCGGCGTGTTGGAGTCGACCGGTGGAGTGTTCGGCGGGCAGAGCCGCGACCGGATGGCGCTCATCCCCATCGACAACGCCACGCAACTAGCCACCGACCGAGAGCTGAACTTCGAAATTACCGTGGCCGTCACTGACCGCGCGCGCCTCGACGCCGCCGTCAGTGAGGCCACCGGCATCATGCGGCGCGTGCGCGGCGACCGCCCCGGCGACCCCAACTCGTTCGAGATCGAGAAGAAGGATTCGGTCGGCGATTCGCTCGACGACATCACCGGCAAGCTGCGGCTGGCGGGCTTCGGCATCGCCTTCATCACGCTGCTGGGTGCTTCCATCGGGCTGATGAACATCATGCTGGTGTCGGTCACGGAGCGCACCCGCGAGATCGGCGTCCGCAAGGCCCTTGGGGCCACCCCCCGGCGCATCCGCGAGCAGTTCCTGATCGAGGCCGTGGTGATCTGCCAACTGGGGGGCGCGCTGGGCGTGCTGTTCGGCGTGGGCATCGGCAACCTGGTGGCGCGCATCGTCGGCATGAACACGTTTCTGGTGCCCTGGGTGTGGATCGTGGTGGCGCTGGTGGTCTGCGTGTTGGTGGGCGTACTCTCGGGCTACTATCCCGCCCGCAAGGCCTCCCGGCTCGACCCCATCGAGTCGCTCCGCTACGAGTAGATATTGTTACTGTTTTTTGCTATTTTTGTACGGATGTCAGCTATGCGTACGATCTGGTTTTTCCTCTTCCTGACTGGGCCGCTCTTCGCCACGCCCGGCCTTACCGCCGAGCTGCGGTTGGTGGGCACTTACCAGGGGGAGAACCTGTACGTGCGTAACCCTTACCTGATCGAAAAAAAGGTACACTGCACGCAGGCCGTCTACGTGAACGGTACGCTGAGCGTGAGCGACATCAAGAAGAGTGCCTTCGAGATCGACCTTTCTCACCTAGGTGAGGGCGTGCCCGTAGAGGTGCGCATTGAGCACATGCGTGGTTGCCAACCCCGCGTCGTGAACCCGCAGGCCATCCAGGGCAAACGTGCGCTACAGTTCAGCGCCTGCGCCGTCGACTCCCTGAACATGGTGTGGCAGGTGAGCGGTGAAACCGGGCCGACCACTTACTTCGTGGAGCGGAACGTACGCGGCCAGTGGACCACCGTCAGCTCGCCGGTCATCACGCGCGAGCCGCAGACCCAGGCGGATTACGAACTGGAAGTGAAGCACGCCACGGGGCGCAACCGCTACCGCGTGAAGGCCTACACCGCCGGCGGCGAGGAGTTTTTTTCCGAAGAGGTCGAGTTCATGAACGGTGAGCCCGCCGTGGAGTGGTCGTTCGACGCCCTGCCCCAGGGGCGGATCACGCTGTCGCGGAAGGCTTTCTATCAGGTGCTCGACCCTTACGGCGACGTGATGATCGAGGGTGAGCAGACCGACATCGATGTGGGTAAGCTCGAAGCAGGCACCTACTTTTTGCAGGTCGACGACCAGACGGTTCCGTTCGAGAAACGGCAGTGAAGACCGGACCCCGGCCGGGGCCTAAGAAGGCTTGATGCCCCCGAACGCCGCGAAGCAGCCGTGCTTGTGCAGCACGTCGACCTCAGCGAAGCCTACCGTGCGCAGCAAATCGATCTGGTACATCAGCGGCCGGGGTGAATCTTCTCGCTCGATGTAAGCGAACACCGCGTCGCGGTACGCCTGGTCTCTGAAGTCCGTCAAATACGCGCCGTACCCCTCCCACATGAGCGCCTGTACCGCCGGATGCACGTGTTCGACCAGGTCGACGATCCAGAGGGAGCCGCCCGGCTTGGTAGCCCGGAAGAGCTTCGTGAACACCCGGTGCCAGTCGGCGTCGTCGCGGAGGTGGTGCAGCACGGCGGCGGCCAGCACCACGTCGTAACACCCTTCCCCGAGGTCGACCGTCCGCACGTCGCCGCGCCGCGCGGTGACCTCACCCGTCGTGGCCGGGGCGACGCGCGCCACCGCCCGGTCGAGCATCGGTTGGCTCAGGTCCAGCAGCGTGGCGTGCAAGCGCGGCAGGCGTTCTAACAGTTTGAGGGTGTAGTTACCCGCGCCGCACCCCACGTCAAGCACGTGCGTGGCGTCGGGGTGGAGGGCGGCGGCGGTCTGGACGACCAACTCCAGCGCGAGGGGTGCGTCTACGGTGGCCGACTGCCCCGTCTGAAGGTTCGAGAAGCGCTCAACGTCGGCGTCGAATCGTTGTCGGATCTGTTCGACGGTAGATTTCTGGGTCATACGTGATGGGCTAGCACCTAGCTCTCTTCAAAGTCAACGAGGCGGTAGAGCTCTTCGAGGCGTCGAGCGTGAGGGTGGCGTCGCGGCCGCGTGCGGTGTCGATCTGCCAAAGGCCGCCGTCGGTACGGTAGAAGCTGCCGACGGTAGGGTTGCAGTTGGAGGCAACCAGACTGTGAACGGGCGTGCCGCCGGCCATGGCGGTGACGTTGCCGTCGTGGTACTCGTGCTTCTCGCCGGTTTCGGCTTCTAGGGCCAGGTAAGCTTCGTAGATGTAGCGGGCTAGGGCGGGGGCGGCCATCGGCGAGCATGGTTGGTGATGAAACGCTTCAAAGTACTGATTATCCGGCTTGTGGACCCGTCGGACAATCAGAGGCGTCGTGCCTCGCCGCACGTTCAAACGATCAACCCGCCGCGTGCACCCCGGCCGTCCGCACCACGCCCGCAGCGTCGATCTCGTCCAGCGCTACCCGCTCGATCTCGCCGACCCGCAGCGGATCGTAGGGAGCCGAGACGCGCACGTAGTTGTCCGTGAAGCCCTGCATCCGGCCATCGGCCACGTCGTGCTCCCAGAGTACGGGCCGCGATTGACCCAACTGCGCCTCGTAGAACGCCCTTCGTTTCTTCTCTGAGAGGTTCATGAGCATCCGTACGCGCTCGTGGCGCACGTGCTTCGGCACGACGCCGTCGTAGGTAGCGGCCGGCGTGTTGGTTCGCTCCGAGTATGGAAACACGTGTAGGTAAGAGACCTCCAACTCGGTCAGAAAGCGATAGGTCTCCTCGAAGTGGGCGTCGGTCTCGCCGGGAAAGCCCACGATCACGTCTACACCGATGCAGGCGCCGGGCATCCGGCGGCGCACGTGCGCCACGCGCTCGGCGTACAGTTCGCGGCGGTAGCGGCGGCGCATCTTGCCCAGCAGGTCGTTGCTGCCCGACTGCAGCGGCACGTGAAAGTGCGGCACGAAGCGCCGCGACTCGGCCACGAAGTCGATGATCTCGCCGTGCAACAGATTAGGTTCGATGCTCGAAATGCGGAAGCGGTCGATCTCCGCCACCCCGTCGAGTGCGCGCACCAAGTCCACGA
Source organism: Catalinimonas sp. (assembly GCA_049648155.1). Lineage (GTDB taxonomy): Bacteria > Bacteroidota > Bacteroidia > Cytophagales > Flexibacteraceae > JBARYS01. Next base: position 7,215 of record JBARYS010000110.1, read on the forward strand.
AGCGGTGCTGTCGCCGCCCGTCGATGATGCCCCAGTCGCCGGTATTGACGCCCGTCAGCACGATCTCGCGCACCCCTTCGGCGGCCACGGCCCGGGCGCGGGCCACCACGTTCTCCGGCCCGTCGCTACGGCTTGCCCCCCGCGCCAACGGAATCGTGCAGAACGTGCAACTGTAGTCGCAGCCGTCCTGCACCTTCAGAAAGGTTCGGGTCCGGCTGTCCGAGCCGCTCTCCCTTACCGAGGCGGCGGCGTGGAACGTGTTGGCGGCCGCCACCTCGCCGGCGTGGACGTGTGTGGTCCCGTCGCGTTCGAAATCGGGCAGGTAGTCGAACAGTTGAAACTTCTCGGCGGCTCCCAGCACGGCGTCCACCCCCGGAATCCCGGCAATCTCGTGCGGCTTCAGTTGCGCGTAGCATCCCACGATGACCACGTAGGCGTCGGGCGCACGTCGGCGCACGTCGCGCACCACCTTGCGGCACTTCTTGTCGGCGTTCTCGGTCACCGAGCAGGTGTTGATCAGGTAGACGTCGGCCCGCTCGTGGAAAGGCACCTGCGCGAAGCCCCGCTCACCGAACCGGCGCGCCAAGGTAGAGGTCTCGGAGAAGTTCAGCTTACAGCCCAGCGTATAAAAGGCGGCGCGTGCTTTAGACATAAGACAACAGACACAAGACGAGAGAACGGACGACGGATTTCAGCATAAAACAACAAAACGGGGCACGATCCGTTCCGGACCGCACCCCGTTTGAAGCCAAAAGCCAAAAGCCAAAAGCTAAAAGCCGTACACCACGCCGATGAGTGCTTGGGCGGCTGAACCGGCGGCGGCGGCATCGCTGTCGATGAATACGTCCTGATCGGCGGCGTCGAGGCGCACTTCCGGAATTACGGTCAGCGGGCCGAGCTTGATGTTACCCGACAGCGTCACGGCGTTGTAGGCTTCGCCTTCCAGCGTTGTGCCGGGAGCACCGTCTTCGCCGGCCATTTCCATGTCTTTGAAGGTGAAGTACTCGTAGCGTAGGCCCAGCGAGAAATTGTCGCTCAGCGAAACCTGTGGGTAGAGTGCCACGCCCGTGAAGCCACCGGCGTTTTCGCCCGAAGCGGTCCAGTCGGCCGCGTTCAGGCCCAGGTAGAAGGCGTCGGTGATCTGATAGCCCGTCGTCAGGTCGATCTCGGTGCCCGAGGGGAAGCCGGAGATCAAGTTTAGGTAGACGTCCCAGCCGTCGACCGGGGCCAGGTAAAGCTGCGCGCCGAAGTCCGACAGGCCGTTCGGGTCGGTGTAAACGTTCCAGTCGTTGAACAGACCCACCATCAGGCTCACTTTGTCCGAGAAAGCGTACTCGGCTTTGACACCGGCATTCTGGAACGGGCCGTTCGTGAATAGGTAAGAGGTCGAGTAGTTGAAGTTGCCCGTGGGCGCGATCACCTCGTAGCCGACGAAAGTACCCATGTAGCCCGCCGTCATCGAGAACTTGTCCGTGAAC
>JBARYS010000111.1:0-5419 GCA_049648155.1 Catalinimonas sp.
CCCTTGGGAGGTGTCCCGCTAAACCCGACCACCTCACTCATCCGGATCTTTCTCTATTGCAAGCTCCAGCAAGTTCATGTCCGTAAGCTACCCTGCTCAACAGGCGTTGGCAACGTTCGTACACGAAGAGACGACTCACGCCCCTGACTTCTGCTTCTCCGCCAAATAACTCATCACCCGCTCAGCCTTGTGCTTGCCGATCAGCTCTTCGAGGGCGGGGCGGTCTTCGGGGCGAATTTGGTTCAGCGTGCGGAAGCGGCCGTAGATGCGCTCGGTGGTCTTCGGGCCGATGCCGGGGATGCTGTCGGACTCTAACTGGAAGCTGCCCTTGCTGCGCTGGTCGCGGTGAAACTCGATGGCGAAGCGGTGCGCCTCGTCGCGGATGCGCTGGATCAGCAGCAGCGACTCCGACTTCTTGTCGATGTGCAGCGGGTAGGGGTCTTCCGGAAAGTAAATCTCTTCGAGGCGCTTGGCGATGCCCACGATGGCGATCTTACCGTAAAGGTCGAGCGTTTTCAGCGCCACGCAAGAGGCGCTCAGTTGGCCCTTGCCGCCGTCGATCACGATCAGTTGCGGCAGCGGACGCTCCTCGTCGAGCAGGCGGCGGTAGCGGCGGTAGACCACCTCGTGCATCGAGGCGAAGTCGTCGGGACCTACCACCGTGCGGATTTTGAAGTGGCGGTACTCCTTCTTAGCGGGCGCGCCGTTCTTAAAGCACACCATCGCCGCCACGGGGTAAGCGCCCTGGATGTTCGAGTTGTCGAAGCACTCGATGTGCGTGGGCAGCGCCGTGAGCCGCAGGTCGATCTGTAGCTTCTGCAGCACCCGCTCGTGGCGGCGCGGGGGCGGCGAGCCGTCGTCGGAGGTGCGCGTGCGGTCGCGGCGGAAGAAGAGCGCGTTCTTCAGCGAGAGATCCACCAGCTTCTTCTTGTCGCCCCGCTGCGGCACGTGGAAGGTGACGCCCGGCAGTGCGAGGTCGAGCGCCACGTTTGTGAGCACCTCGGGGGCAGGTTCGGCGGCGGCGCGGCGGGCGTCGACCACCACGGCGGCCAGCACCTCTTCGTCGGGCTCGTCGAGCTTTTTCTTGACCTCGACGTTGTTGGAGGCGATCACCAGGCCGTGCGACACGCGCAGGTGGTTCACGAACGCCTTTTTGTCCTGCGAGGCCACGGCGAAAATCTCTAAATCGCCCAGGTTGGGGTTGACCACCACCGAGCGCGACTGGTAGTGCTCTAGCAGCTTCAGGCGGTCCTTCATCCGCTGGGCATCTTCGAAGCGTAGGTCGGCGGCGGCGGCCTGCATGGCGTCGCGGAAGTGCTGCCGCGCCGGGCCCAGGTTGCCCTTCATGATGTGCACGGCCTGGTCTACTTCGCGCTGGTAGTCGGCCTCGGCCTGTTTGCCCTCGCAAGGGCCGAGGCAGTTGCCCAGGTGGTACTCCAAGCACACCTTGAATTTGCCCGCCTCGACGTTCTCGGGGCTCAGGTCGTAGCGGCACGTGCGGAAGGTGTAGAGTTTCTTGAGTAGCTCCAGCAGCATGTTCATGGTGCGCCCGGCCGCGTAGGGACCGAACGCGTGGCGGTACTGCTCCTGGTCGAGGTTGCGCGTCGGGAACACGCGCGGAAAGCGCTCGTCGGTCACGCAGATGAACGGGTAGGTCTTGTCGTCGCGCAGTAGGATGTTATACTTCGGCTGGTTCTCCTTGATGAGGTTGTTTTCCAGCAGCAACGCGTCGAACTCGGAGTTGACCACCGTGTAGTCGATGCGCTCGATCTGACCCACCAAACGTTTCGTTTTGCGGTCGACACCCTTCTGCTTGGTGAAGTAGCTGCCGACGCGCTTGCGCAGGTCTTTGGCCTTGCCGACGTACACGAGCCGGTCGTCGCCGTCGTAGTACTTGTACACGCCCGGCTCGTGGGGCAGGGTACGAATCTTCTCCTTTAAGCGCTCCAAACGGTCCATTCTAACTGCTTTTCCGTAGTATGATGGGAATCCAGATCGGGCTAGCGGCAATTTGCTGTAATCCCATCGGTAAATCCCCGGCACCGGCCGCCCGGCCGGCCCCCTTCTCCACAGGAGAATTACCTTGAGAATCATTCTCCCTTGGGGAAGCAGGCTGGGGGATTGACTTTGGTAAGGCTACTACATTACAAAGCCCGACCTTCTTACTGGTTCCGAGCACACTCAACGCTCCTTTTCTCATGAAAGTTAGACTCCCCCGCTTCATGTTGTTCGCCGTCGTCCTGCTGGGCGTCACGAACCTGGCCTTTCTGTTGATTTATACCAAGTCGCTGCTGGCCCCGCTGGCGTTCGCGTTTCTGTTCGCGCTGCTGCTATACCCCGTCTGCGCGCGGCTGGAGCGGTGGCGGCTGCCGCGCGGGCTGGCCGTGATGGTCTGTTTGCTGCTGATGGTCAGCGTGGTGGGCGGCATCATCTTCCTGATCTCGAACCAGGTGTTGTCGTTCCGCCACGAGATTCCCGAGCTGACGCAGGCGTTCTACGGCTACGTCGACACCGTGCAAGACTTCATTGAAGTCAAGACCGGCATCCGCGACGACGAGCAGGGCGCGTACCTCAAGAACAGCATCCGCGAGGCGGCCAGCACCGGCGGCCGCGTGCTGGCCTCCACCGCCGGGGCCACCACGGCCACGCTCGCCGCCATGGCGCTGGTGCCGATCTACATCTTCTTCTTCCTCTACTACCGCGACTTCTTCCGCGAATTCCTCTACCGGCTCTTCGCGCGGCGCAAGCACGGCCAACTCGGCAAGGTGCTCTCGCAGATCCAGGGGCTGATCCAGAGCTACATCACGGGGCTGATCACGGTCATACTCATCATCAGCGTGCTCAACTCGGTGGGGCTGCTGGTGCTGGGCGTGCGCCACGCGCTCTTCTTCGGCTTCCTGGCGGGGCTGCTCAACATCATCCCGTACGTGGGCGTATTTATCGGCTCGCTGCTGCCCATCGCCTACGCGCTCGTCACGATGGATTCGCCCTGGTACGCGGCGGGCGTGGCGGCCATCTTCTGGGTGGTGCAGTTCGCCGAGGGCAACTTCATCACGCCCAACATCGTCGGCTCGAAGGTCAGCCTGAACCCGCTCGTGGCCATCGTCGCCCTGCTCATCGGCGGCATGATCTGGGGGCCGGCCGGAATGATCATCGCGATGCCCTTCACGGCCATCCTGAAGGTTTTGTTCGACAACACGCCCAACCTAGAACCCTACGGCTTCCTGATGGGCGAGCCGGGTCGCGAAGCCGACGACCCTACCAAGGCGGCACTCGTGCCGCCCTCGCTCGCCGAGGGCGGCACCGACAACGAGCTAAAGGAAAAAGTATCCGTAAAAGAGACCGCCGGCGTTCCGGAAGTTGATCAGCCCTCGCGCCCATGAATCGTGGCCCCGGTGGGCGCGCCGCTGCTTTCGAGGGCGGGCGCGCCCTCGTTGGGCAGTCGGGAGTTCTTCAGTTCGACGGCTCCGCCCCCCTTCTTGCGCATCCGCATGTTGAGCAGTTCGACCAGCAGCGAGAAGGCCATTGCGAAGTAGACGTAGCCCTTCGGCACGTGTGTATCGAACGCTTCGACCACCAGCAGAAAGCCGATCAAGATCAGGAAGGAGAGCGCCAGCATCTTGATGGTCGGGTTGCGGTGCACAAAGTCGCTGACGGTCTTGGCGAAGATCATCATGATGCCGATGGCGATGACGACGGCCACGATCATGATCTCGACGTGCTCGGCCAGCCCCACGGCCGTCAGGATGGAGTCGAACGAGAAGACCACGTCGATCAGCATGATCTGCACGATGATGGCCGCCAGGCTCTGCACCTTCTTCGTGGTGCCGTGGGCCTCTTCGTGCCCTTCGAGCTTGCCGTGAATCTCCGACACGCTTTTGGCCACCAGAAAGAGGCCGCCCGCCAGCAGGATCAGGTCGCGCCCGCTGAAGCCGACGCCGAACACCGCGAACAGGTCGTTCTTCAGCCCGATGATCCAAGAGATGCCCAGCAGCAGCAGCACGCGTGTGATCATGGCGGCGGCCAGCCCCAGCGTGCGGGCGCGCTTCTGTTGGGCAGGGTCGGGCAGCTTGCCCGCCAGGATCGAGATGAAGATGATGTTGTCGATGCCGAGCACGATTTCCAGCAGCGTCAGCGTGAGCAGGCTGATGAGGGCATCGGCCGTGAGAAGGTGTTCCATGGGAGAGGGTAGGGGTTTCCGGTGCCTACGTAAACGCCCCCGGGCTGTTCGTGCGGCGCGCGGCGGCGCGTCCCTACTGCCTGAGCGCCCGGCGGAAACCCTATCTTTGCGCCGAACCAACCCTCTTCTTTACTCCAATCTCATGAGCGTACTCGTCAATAAAGATTCTCGCGTCATTGTACAGGGCTTTACCGGCTCCGAAGGCACCTTTCACGCCGGGCAGATGATCGAATACGGCACCAAAGTGGTGGGTGGCGTCACGCCCGGCAAGGGTGGGCGGCAGCACCTGGACCGCCCGGTCTACAACACGGTGGCCGAAGCGGTGGAGAAAGAAGGGGCAGACGTGTCGGTGATCTTTGTGCCGCCGCCCTTCGCCGCCGACGCCGTCATGGAGGCGGCCGACGCGGGCATCAAGGTCATCATCGCCATCACCGAGGGCATCCCCACGCGCGACATGGTGGCCGTAAAAGAGTACCTGAGCGACTTCGACTGCCGCCTGATCGGCCCGAACTGTCCGGGCGTCATCACGCCGGGCGAGGCCAAGGTAGGTATCATGCCGGGCTTCATCCACCGGCCGGGCACGGTGGGCATCGTCTCCCGCTCGGGCACGCTCACCTACGAGGCCGTCGACCAGGTCACCAAGGCGGGGCTGGGGCAGTCGACCTGCATCGGCATCGGCGGCGACCCGATCATCGGTACCACCACGCGCGAGGCCGTCAAGCTGCTCATGGAAGACCCCGACACCGAGTGCATCATCATGATCGGTGAGATCGGCGGCGGCATGGAGGCCGAAGCGGCCGAGTACGTCAAGGCGCACGGCACTAAGCCGGTGGTGGGCTTCATTGCCGGCCAGACCGCCCCTCCCGGACGCCGCATGGGCCACGCCGGAGCCATCATCGGCGGCGCGGCCGACACCGCCGAGGCGAAGATGAAGATCATGAAGGCGTGCGGTATCCACGTGGTGGAGAGCCCCGCCGACATCGGCGAAACCGTGCTGAAAGCCCTGGAAAAGTAGGCACCCCCCGTTCTAAACGCGAACGCCCGGCGGACCTCTTTGTGGGGCCGGCCGGGCGTTTTTTGTCGCCGCCATTCAAGATGAGTTCTCCCCCCTCGCCGTCCAAGACCAGACCCCGCCGCCGCGCCTACCTGCTGGCGGCGCTGGGAGCACTAGGGGTGCTGCTGTTCGTGCTCGATGTCGCGGTGGGGCCGGTACGCGTGCCGTTGCGCGACCTGCTGCGG
>JBARYS010000112.1:0-2381 GCA_049648155.1 Catalinimonas sp.
TATTGCAACCCACGGGCGTCGGCAAAGGGCAACAGCAGCGGCGTCTCCCGCCGCGTCGGGTCGGCAGCCTCCGTCTCGCGCGCGTCTGCTTGGTCGAGCGTGATCACACCGGGCGCAACGTCGCGTCGCGTTTCCACCCGCCCGTCGGGCCAGGTGACCCGCACGGTGCTCGCGCCGGCGGCCGCGCCCAGTCCAAAGTGGAGCACAGGCTCGACGGCCGACAGGAACCCTCGTGAGGGATACAGCTCGCGCACTTGGGTAGCAACGTCGGTCGAAACTTCTACGCGTGCGCCGATACCGTACGTGTTTCCCCCCTGCCCGCGCAGCCGTACCCGTAGTGAGCGCCGGTCGGCGGCGGCCCGGTCGTTACGAATCAAGAAGGCGGGGGCATCAATGTTGTTGACCACCAGGTCAAGATCACCGTCGAGGTCGAGGTCTGCATAAGCGGCACCGTTCGAGAACGAAGGGCGGTCCAGCCCCCAGTCATCGACAACCTTCTTGAAGGCCAAATTGCCTTGGTTGTGATAAAGATAGTTGTTGATTGGGGTTACATCCAGTGAGTCGAGTAGCCGTACGTAGTCGACAGCCCCCCCCCGGCGCTGCGCTTCCAAGTAGCTCTCCGGGTAAGTGAACTTGAAGAAGTCCATGTTTGTCAGGTCGCGCCGGAAGCCGTTGGTCACGTAAAGGTCCTGTAGACCATCGTTATCAAAGTCGGCCAAGAGGGGCGACCAACTCCAGTCGGTGTTCGAGATGCCCGCCACCTGGCTAATCTCACTGTAAGCGGGATGACCCGAAGGCCCCGGGCCGTTGCTGACTTGGAGCGTGTTACGCATGAACTGCGGATGGTAACCGTACCGCAGCGAGAGCTCGTAAGCCTCGTACTCTTCCGGCCCGAGCAGTAACTTCTGCCGGTGGTTGTCTTCGGGCAGCATATCGAGCGCCACCAAGTCGGGCTGCAGGTCGTTGTTGATGTCGCCCACGTCGACCCCCATGGCGAACTTGGAGGTGTGGCGAAAATACTCCTTGACCGACTCACGGAAGCCGGTATGTCGCCCCCCTTCGTGCTGATTGATGTATAGATAGTCGTGCTCGTGAAAGTCGTTAGTCACGTAGATGTCGGGCCAGCCGTCTTGGTTGAAGTCCGTCACGGCGACGCCCAGTCCGTAGCTCAACACGTTGCCGAGCAGCCCCGCCTCCTCCGAGACGTTGGTGAACGTCGGGTGACCGTCGGGGCCGGGACCATCGTTGCGAAAGAGGTTGTCGGAGGCGTCGGGCACGCGTTCGGTCCGGAACGTTTCCTTGATAATTACCTGCTGTCGCGTCTCAACAGATTGGTTGAGGACGAATAGGTCCAGGTCACCGTCGAGATCGTAATCAAAAAAGGTGGCGTGGGTGGAGTGTGAGGAGTCGGCCACGCCGTAGGCAGCGGCCATTTCGCGGAAGCGGGGGCGACCCTCGGCGTCGTTGCCTTGGTTGACGAACAGTTGGTTACGCCGCATCGCACCCGGCCGCTTGCCGGAGTAACACACGTAGATGTCCAGCCGTCCGTCGGCGTTCACGTCGGCCATCGTCACCCCGGTGGTCCAGCCACGTCGGCCGGGCATGTTGGTGGCGGCGGTCACGTCTTCAAACCGGAAATCGCCTTGGTTCAAGAAGAGCCCGTTGGGAGCCAGGTTACTGGTAAAGTAGAGGTCGGGCAGCGTATCTCCGTTCAGATCGCCCACCGCGACGCCCCCGCCGTGGTAGTAGTTCTCGTAGGTGAAGATGTTGTTCCGGGCGTTCTCTCGTAGGGTATTTATGAACGTGACGCCCGATGTTGCCGGGTCCACGTAGGTGAACGCGGGCGCTGCGGGCGCTGCGGGCGCTGCGGCCTCTGAGGGTGGGGTGGATTGTCGGCAGCCGTTCCAGCCGGCGCTCAGCACGAGCAGCAGACAGAAGGAGAGGGGGGTGCGCATGGTGGGAGGTGATAAGCCTGAGACGAGTAAGGAGTCATCTGCGTATACTTGGCGGCCGCGTAGAGGTACGCCACCTTAAAGGTACTTAACGACCGCCGCTTGCTCAACGTGCCGGACGGCCCGGGAGGGATGACTTCGGTCATCGGACTGCGGCACCACCGACGGCGTACCGACCACCGGCAAGACCGAGGGGGGCATGGTTCACCACGACGGCCACGGCCACGGCCGGGGTGAGCGGGGCGAAACTGCGGACCTCGCCGAGAAGCGCGAGGTCGCTCCGGGTGAGAGAACACTGCCTCGAAGCCGCCGGTGTCGTCGCCGCGCCGGAGCAGGCCGGCGGTGCGTCGACCTCGGTCATGGTTGCGGCCGTGCACCACCGGCGCTCCCGCCCGCGCCGGCCCCCTTTTCGAAGCGAAAGTCTTTATT
>JBARYS010000113.1:0-1722 GCA_049648155.1 Catalinimonas sp.
ATCGAAGAGCTGCGCATGGAAGACCTCAAGGCCATCGGTCACCACTACCTGCCCGTGCTAGACAAGTGCAAGATGAGCGACCACGGGGCCGACTACGTCTACCTGGGGAGCCACTACCCGCCCTTTATGCTCGCCAACGGCACGCGAGCGCTCCTCGACGCCCCCGCTTGGCAGACGGCCCCCGACCGGATGAACGCTTACCCCCTCTTCACGACAGGGCAGTACTTGGCGGCCGACGACCGGCACCCCGCGCTCAACTTCGTACGGGCCGCCGACGGGGAGCTGAACGACGCCCTCCTGAACGCGCTGCGCGACGACCCGACGGCCGTGCTGCTACTGCGCACCAACAACGCGCACGCCATGCCGGCCCTGCGCCGCGCCTTCGTAACGCTCATGAACGCCAAGGTCGACGCTCCGGTGGTAATCGAACGAGCCTACGCCGAGCGCCCCGAGATGCCGTTGCAAGTGGACGCCGCCACCGACGCGGGTGGGCTGCTGATCGACGGCCTCGGCGACGGACTGCTGCTGAACACCGCCGCCCTGCCCGACCTGCCAAAGGCCGACCTGCTCAACCGGGCGCGCCTTTATAACAGCACCGCGTTCAATATCTTACAGGCGGCACGCACCCGCATGTCGAAGACGGAGTACATCTCCTGCCCCTCGTGCGGACGAACACTGTTCGACCTGCAAGAGACCACCGCGATGATCCGCCGCCGCACCGATCACCTGAAGGGCGTCAAGATCGGCATCATGGGGTGCATCGTGAACGGCCCCGGCGAGATGGCCGACGCCGACTACGGCTACGTAGGCGTAGGGCGCGGCAAGATTGCCCTTTACCGGGGGCAGAACGTGGTAAAAAAGTTTGTTCCCGCCGAACGCGCCGTCGACGACCTGATCGAACTTATCCGTGAGGACGGCCGGTGGCGGGAGGCCAATTAGCGCTTGGCGGTTGGCTATTTATCCACGCCTGAAATAGGTTGACCAAATCAGGTTCACTTGTCAACTTGATTAAAATGGTGCATCTCCAAGACCGGATGCTGCTCGGCAGGCGTAGTAGCAGGCCAAGCTTCCTGGGTGAGCGGCGTCAGCCCAACCGCCAACCGCCAAAAGCAAAATCCAAACACGCTCTAAACGTCCACGGCAGACCACCAAGGCAGCGTCGGCGGCTCGGTGCCGAGCTGCCACGTCTGGCCGATCATCGGCGTGGCGACGGAGATGCCGGCGGGTCCGGCCGCGCGCAGCAGTCGCTCTACGGGCTCGGTCCAGCCGTGCAGCGAGAGGTTGAACGCCCCCCAGTGTACCGGCAGCAGCACCCTGCCGCCCGCGTCCAGGTGCGCCCGGGCGGTCTCTTCAGGGTTCATGTGCAGCTCGGGCCAGTATTCGCTGTACTGGCCGCACTCCATCAGCGTCAGGTCGAAAGGGCCGAGCCGCTCGCCGATCTGTTTGAAGTGTGCGTCGTAGCCGGAGTCGCCGCTGACGTAGATTTTGTGCCCGCTGCCCTCGGCCGTAGCCCGCTCCAGAGCGAAGCCGCACCAGAGCGTCTGTTGGCGGCCGGTCAGCCCGCGCCCCGAGAAGTGGCGGGCGGGCGTGGCAGTAATGGTCAGCCCCCGGAAGCCGAGCGTCTCCCACCAGTCCAGCTCGCTGATGCGGGCGGCGGGCACGCCCCACGCTTCGAGGTGCGCGCCCACCCCTAAGGCGGTGATAAAACGGTCGGTGCGGCCC
>JBARYS010000114.1:0-3319 GCA_049648155.1 Catalinimonas sp.
GCTCCACCAGTGCGTGGCCGCCCTGCCCGCCGCCGACCGCGCCGTGGTCACGCTCTTTCTCGAAGGGCTGCCCTACCGCGAGATCGCCGACGTGCTGGGGATGACCGAAAACCACGTGGCCGTGAAGATGAAGCGCATCAAAGTCAAACTCAAAGCCTGCCTGCAAACCGAGACGCCATGACCGACCAAGAGCTACAAACCCTCTGGCGCGCCGCCGCCCCGCCGCCCGCCCAACTTGAGCCGCCGCAACTGGTGCGGCGGCTCAAAGACGAGTACGCCAAGCTGAACCGCACGCTCCTCTACCGCGACCTGCGCGAGTACGTGGCCGGGCTGTGCGTGGTGATCACGTTCAGCTACACGGCCTACCACGCCGACCGGTGGCCCGTGTGGCTGGGGTGCGGGGCGGTCATCGTGGCCTGTGTGTACGCCTGCTTTCACCTGTATCTAGGGCAGCGACACCGCCCCGCCGAAGACCCCGCCGGGCCGACGCGGACCTACCTACGGCAGATGCGCGCCTACGTCCGCCACCAGCAGCGGATGCTCGAAGAGGTCGACCAGTGGTACGTCCGTCCCTTCCTGATCGGGCTGGGGCTGTTCGCGGTCGGACTCATCGCCGGCACTTACCTGGAGATGGTCGGACAGGAGCCCGTGCCGTGGACTTGGCAGTTGGGCTTGGCGGGGCTGATCTTGTTCTTCCTCGGCGTACCGTTCGTGCTCATCGGCTACTTCATGCGCATATTCCTGCTGAAAATCAACCGGGACGCCGCGCGCACGTTCAATCCGATCCTCGCGAGCATCGACACGACGTTGTCGACCCTTGAACTCGAACCCGGTGCTACCTATACCTCTTTAGGTTGACGACTTAACATCGGCAACATTTGTCTCATAAGACTCGAGATAAAGAACCGGTATCTGCGGTCCCCTGCAGATGACTTTGCGAAACTCTACGAGAAAATAGCAACTTCTTGACCTGATGCAGTGTGGCAGACACGGATAGCGGCTTTCGCCGGCAGAGCCGCCGGGCGCTACTTCTGCTGCTGCTTCGTCCAGTCGTCGCGCAGCGTCACGGTGCGGTTGAACACGGGCCGCCCGGGCGTAGCGTCGGGGTCGGCGCAGAAGTAGCCCTTGCGCTCGAACTGCACCGTGGTGCCGGGCGTCAGGTCTTGTAGGCTCGGCTCGACTTGTGCCTCGATCACGCGCAGCGAGTCGGGGTTCAGAAACGCCTTCCAGTCGCGGTCGCGGTCAGCCCCGGGCGCTTCCACCGTGAAGAGGCGGTCGTAGAGGCGCACCTCGGCGGGGTGGGCGTGCGCGGCCGAGAGCCAGTGCAGTGTGCCCTTCACCTTCTTGCCCGACGTGTCCTGACCACTGCGGCTGGCGGGGTCGTAAGTGCAGTGCAGCTCCCGGACGTGGCCGGCGGCGTCCTTCACCACCTCGTCGCAGCGGATGATGTAGGCATACTTCAGGCGCACCTCCCGGCCCGGCGCGAGGCGGAAGAACTTGCGCGGTGGCTCTTCCATGAAGTCGTCGCGCTCGATCCACAGCTCACGGCCGAAGGGCACCGGGCGCGTGCCGCCGTCGGGATCTTCGGGGTTGTTCGTGGCGGCCACCTCTTCAGTCCGGCCCTCGGGGTAGTTGGTCAGCACCACCCGGATCGGGTCGAGCACGGCCAGGCGGCGGGCGGCGCGCTTGTTCAGGTCTTCGCGGATGCTGAACTCCAGCAGGGCCACGTCGATCACGTTGTCGCGCTTAGCCACGCCCACCCGCTCGGCAAAGTTGCGGATGGCCTCGGGCGTGTAGCCACGGCGGCGCAGCCCGCGCAGCGTGGGCAGGCGGGGGTCGTCCCAGCCGTTCACCAGCCCCGACTCCACCAGTTCGAGCAGCTTGCGCTTGCTCATGATCGTGTAGCTCAAATTGAGCCGCGCAAACTCGATCTGCTGCGGGTGGAACACGCCCAGCGCCTTGATGATCCAGTCGTAGAGCGGCCGATGCACCTCGAACTCCAGCGTGCAGACCGAGTGGGTGATGCCTTCGAGCGAGTCCGACAGCCCGTGGGCGAAGTCGTAGGTCGGGTAGATGTGCCACGCCTCGCCGGTGCGGTGGTGCGGCACGTGGCGGATACGGTAGAGGATCGGGTCGCGCAGGTGCATGTTGGGCGAGGCCATGTCGATCTTGGCGCGCAGCGTCTTCGCCCCGTCGTCGAACGCCCCGCGCCGCATCTGCTCCAGCAGCGCCAGGCTCTCGTCGGGCGTACGCTCGCGGTAAGGGCTCGGCTCGCCCGGCTCGGTGGGCGTACCCCGGCGGGCGGCGATCTCGTCGAACGTCAGGTCGCACACGTAGGCGTGCCCCGCGCGGATCAGTTGCTGGGCGTAGGCGTAGAGCTGCTCAAAATAGTCGGAGGCGAAAAATTTGCGCCCCTCCCAGTCGTAGCCGAGCCACCGCACGTCCTCCTCGATGGCCTGCACGTAGTCGACCTTCTCGGTGAGCGGGTTGGTGTCGTCGAAGCGCAGGTTGGTCTTGCCGCCGTACTCGTGCGCCAGCCCGAAGTTGAGCACGATCGACTTGGCGTGGCCGATGTGCAGGAAGCCGTTCGGCTCGGGCGGAAAGCGCGTGTGGACGCGCCCGCCGAAGCGGCCGGTCTCGTTGTGGTGCTCGACAATCTGCTCGATGAAGTTGAGCGAGGGCTTGGTCTCTGGTGGCGTTGACATAAAAATCGCGATCAGGGCGCGAAATTAGGCGAGGCCTCCGAACCCCCGTCGCCGCCCATCGTCGATTTTCGTATTTTCGGACAATCGCCCTTAATTGTGTCTCCTCATCCGGCTTCCGAACGATGTTCAGGTACTCGCCCGCCGCCCTCGTCTTCTCCTTCCTGCTCTACGCTGCCGCGTGGGCGCAGCCTGTGCAACGCCCGGTCGAAAATACCGGCCGCGGCTTTTTCGTCAAGGACGGGCGCATCTACGACCCGGCGGGGGTGGAGTTCATCCCGATGGGCTACAACTCGTCGGTCTACTGGGGGGACGAGGTCGACTGCAAGCGCGAGAACATGAGCGAGCACATCGCCGCCTCGGGGGCCAACGCGGTGCGTATCGTCACGCAGATCGAGGGCAGCTTCGGGTGGAATGCCGACCCCACCGAGCAGCGCAACCTCGTGGACCGCGCCGTGCGGGCGCAACTGGTGCCGATGCTCGAAATGCACAACGCCACCTGCGACCGGGACCGGATGCGGCAGATCGTTGACTACTGGACCAGCGACGAGATGGTGGCGCTCTGCCGAGACTACGAGGAAAACCTCTGGGTGAACATTGCCAACGAGCACAACTTC
>JBARYS010000115.1:0-7286 GCA_049648155.1 Catalinimonas sp.
GCACGTACCGGTCGAGCTGCTCGGGGCCGGCCAGGTGCAGAATGAGCGGATCGAAGCGGGGGCGGTTCTTCGCCTCGAACACGCGGGCCACGGCTTCGGGATCGAGGGCAGCGGCGGCCAGTCCGTAGACCGTCTCCGTCGGGATGCCCACCACTTCGCCCGCCCGCAGCAGGTCGGCCGCCCGCCCCACGTCGGTGCCGATCACGGCTGCGCCGCCCCGCACCGCTCTTTGATTTCTTCGTCGATCCGCTCGAAGCCGCGCGCCACCGCCGTCTGGATGTCGTCGCAGCCCGCCTCTTCGCCCAGTGCCAGGCGGCTCAAGCCACGGGCGTAGTGCGCCTCCGTGAAGTTGGGACTCACCCGCAGCGTGGCGTCGAAGTCCCGCCGGGCAGCCTCGAAATTTTCCATCAGGTAGTGGAGCTTCCCCCGGTTAAAGAACATCACGCCGTTGGTAGAGTCGAGTGCGAGTGCGCGGCTGAAGTCGTTCACGGCTTGCGGATAGCGGCCCGCCAGGTGGTTGGCCACGCCCCGGTTGTTCCAGATCTCGGCCACGCTGCTGTCGCGGCCTAGGGCGGCGTCGAAGTCGGCCACGGCGGCGGGGTAGTCGCGCCGGGCGATGTGCGTGCGCCCCCGGTTGTAATAGGGTTTGTAGTCGTCGTCGGCGCGGGCCACGGCGCGGTCATAATCCTCAAGGGCGCGCTCGTACTGTGTCAGCTCAAAGCGGGCCACGCCACGGGCGTTGAAGTAAGCCGCCGGGGTGCTGTCGGCTGCGATGGCCTGGGTGAGCAGTTGCTCGGCGGCGACGTACTCGCCCCGGTCTAGCTGAGCGCGGGCCTCTTCAAAATAACCGGCGGCTTCCTCCGAGGGGCGGGCGCAGGCGGTAACCAGCAGCAGGCAGCAAAGAGCGTAGAAAGGCTTCATCGGGCAAAAGTACGGTACCGCCCGCGTGGTTTGTAACTTGACGGCCGACCCTACGCGGACGCATCGCGCGCGGGCTACGTACTTTTGATACGTAATGCACCCGCTCGTGCACCGCCGAACGGATACGCGAACCTACTTTCTACCTAGATACCGACATGGCAACCCTAACGCCCGAAGCGCCCGCCCCTCCGAAAGCCACCACGAAGCCCGACCTGTTCGAGGCTCCCGACTTTTACAACATCGACGACCTGCTGAGCGAAGAGCACCGGCTGGTGCGCGACTCGATCCGTGCCTTCGTGAAGCGCGAGATCACGCCCATCATCGAAGAGTGTGCCGAGCGCGCCCACTTTCCCTATGGGCTGGTGCGCAAGTTCGGCGAGGTCGGCGCGTTCGGACCGACTGTGCCCACCGAGTGGGGCGGCGGCGGGCTCGACGACATCGCCTACGGCCTCATCATGCAGGAGATCGAGCGGGGCGACTCGGGCATGCGCTCGACGGCCTCCGTGCAGGGATCGCTCGTGATGTACCCCATTTGGAAGTTCGGCAGCGACGCGCAGCGGCGGAAGTTTCTGCCCAAGCTTGCCTCCGGCGAGTGGCTGGGCTGCTTCGGCCTGACCGAACCCGACCACGGCTCAAACCCCAGCGGCATGCGCGCCAGCCTACAGGACGCCGCCGACCACTACGTGCTGAACGGCAGCAAGATGTGGATATCGAACGCCCCCCGTGCCGACGTGGCCGTGGTTTGGGCCAAGAACGAGCAGGGGCGCATCAAGGGCGTGCTGGTCGAGCGCGGCATGGAGGGCTTCTCCACACCCGAGATTCACGGCAAATGGTCGCTACGCGCCAGCACCACCGGCGAGCTGGTGTTCGACCAAGTGCGCGTCCCGAAGGAGAACGTACTGCCCGGCAAGGACGGCCTCGGCGCACCGCTGATGTGCCTCGACTCGGCCCGCTACGGCATCGCCTGGGGTGCGCTCGGGGCGGCCATGGACTGCTACGACACCGCCCGCCGCTACGCCATGGAGCGGCAGCAGTTCGACCGCCCCATCGGTCAGTTTCAGCTCGTGCAAAAGAAGCTCGCCGAGATGCTCACCGAGATCACCAAGGGGCAACTGCTCGCCCTCCGGCTGGGGCAGCTCAAGGTGGCAGGCAGAGCCACGACGGCGCAGATCTCGATGGCGAAGCGCAACAACGTGGCCATCGCCCTCGACGTGGCCCGCGAGGCGCGGCAAGTGTTGGGTGGCATGGGCATCACGCAGGACTACTCGATCATGCGCCACATGATGAACCTGGAGTCGGTGGTCACCTACGAGGGCACGCACGACATTCACCTGCTGATTCTGGGCCACGAGATCACGGGGTTGCAAGCGTTCAAATAGCCGAGGGGAATTACGCACGCCCTCCGCCACGGTGACCTTGATAAAAGCCTTACTTTGCGCCCCCGAACTCCTTATCGTTAAATGAAGATCGTCATTCCCATGGCGGGTATGGGCAAGCGTATGCGCCCACACACGCTCACCATTCCTAAACCCCTGCTGCCCATCGCGGGCAAACCCATCGTTCATCGGCTGGTCGAGGACATCGCCCGGCGGTGCCCGGAGCCCATCGAAGAGGTGGCCTTCGTGGTGGGGCGCTTCGGCGAGGCGGTCGAGCAGCGGCTGCACGAGGTGGCGGCCTCGGTGGGGGCGCGGGGTTCTATCCACTACCAAGACGAGGCGCTGGGCACGGCCCACGCGGTGCTCTGTGCGGCGGCGGCACTCGACGGCCCGGTGATCGTGGCTTTTGCCGACACGCTCTTTCGCGCCGACGCCACGCTCGACGTCGACCAGGAGGCCATCATCTGGACGCAGCGCGTGGACGACCCGCGCGCCTTCGGCGTGGTGCAACTGGACGAAGCGGGCGCGATCACGGCGTTCGTTGAGAAGCCCCAGACGTTCGTGTCGGACCTGGCCATCATCGGCATCTACTACTTCCGCGACGGCGCGCGGCTGCGGCGTGAGCTGCAAGATCTGGTCGACGCGGGCGTTCTGAAGAGCGGCGAGTATCAACTCACCGATGCGCTCGAAAACCTGAAGCAGGACGGCGTGCGCTTCGTGCCGGGGCAGGTGGACGAGTGGCTCGACTGCGGCAATAAGAACGCCACCGTGCAGACCAACCAGCGCTACCTCGAATACCTGCGCGACGAAGACCTCGTCGCGCCCGACGCGGTGGTCGAAGGGAGCGTGCTGGTGCCACCGGTGTACGTCGGCGCGGGGGCCGAGATCCGCCACGCCGTGGTGGGGCCGCACGTGTCGGTCGGGGCGGGCACGCGCATCCGCCGGTCGGTGGTGAGTAACTCCCTGATCCAGGAAGGAAGCGTGCTGGAGGGCGTGAACCTCTCGAACTCGATGATTGGCAACTTTGTTGAACTTTACGGCCGAGCCGAAGACCTCAGCCTGGGCGACTACTCGCAGGTAAAATAAGCGCTTCGGCACCCCTTCACCTTTATGTCGACGACTATGCTTCGGACCGCTTGCATCGGCGCACTACTTCTGACGCTGCTGATCGCATGGGTTCCCACGTTGCAGGCCCAGAAGAAGCGTCAGCGGCGCGTCGCCTCTTCGGCTTACATCGACCGGCGCGAGTCGGAGGAGTATTTCATGGAGGGGATGAAGCAGTATATGCTCGGCCGTTACGACCGTGCCTTCGACCAGTACGAAAAGGCGCTCAAGCTGACGCCCGAAAACGCCGCCCTGCATTACGTATCGGCCGAGTCGTTGGTGCGCCTCGGGCAGTTCGACGAGGCCACGCGCCGAGCCGGCCGGGCGCTCGAACTCGACGACGACAACGCTTACTATTACCTCCTGCTGGCGCAGCTCCACGAGAAGAGCGGCCGCATGGAAGAGGCCCTGAGGGTCTACCGGCAACTCAGCACGCGTTTCCCCGACGATGGTGAGTACTACTTCCCCCTGGCGAACGCTTACCTGCACTTCGAGCGGTACGACGAAGCGTTGAACACCTACGAGAAGATCCAAGAATTCTACGGCATCAACGAGGAGGTGATCCGCCAGAAGCAGCGGATCTACCTCCGTCAGAACCGCCTCGATGAGGCCATCGCCGAGAGCCGCAAACTGATCGACGCGTTTCCTGAAGACCCGGACTACGTGGTGGGGCTGGCCGAGATGCTGGTGGCGAACGACAAACCCGACGAGGCCACCGAACTGCTGCAGGAGCTACTCAACGGTGGGGAAGGTCCCCCGCAGGCGCACCTAATCTTGGCGAACATCTACCGCAACCGGGGGGAGGTCGAGCGCGCGTCGATACAGATGCAGCAGGCCTTCTCGGCTCCCGAACTGAGCATCGACGCGAAGATTCGCGTGCTGGTGAGCTATCTGAACCAGATGGACGACCGCGCCCGCCGTGCCGAGGCCCTCGCGCTGGCCGAGGCGGTGACCGATATCCACCCGACCGACCCCAAGGCGCACGCCATGTACGGTGATCTGCTGAAGCTGGCGGGCGACGACCGCGCGGCGCGCGACAGTTACGTCCGCTCCACGCGCTACGGGCAGAGCAACTACACCGTCTGGGAGCAGATCGTCAACCTCGACGTCAAGCTGCAAGAGTTCGACAGTCTGGTGCAACACACCGACGAGGCATTGGAGCTTTTCCCGAATCAGGCCGTACTCTGGCTCTTTGCGGGGGTGGGCAACTACTCGCTCGGCAAGTATCGCAAGGCCACCTCCACGCTCGAACAGAGCCGCCGCCTGGCGGGTAAGGACAGCCCGATGCGCCTTGACATCTACCGGATGCTGGGCGATTCCTACCAGCGCTTAGAGGAGTACGAGAAGTCGGACGAAGCCTACGAGGCCGCGCTCGCCATCGACCCGGAATATGCCCCGGTGCTCAACAATTGGAGCTACTATCTCTCGTTGCGCGGCGGAGAGCTTGACCGCGCCCGCACCATGGGCGAACGGCTGGTGGCGGCGCACCCCGACGATGCTACTTACCTTGACACCTACGGGTGGGTGCTCTACGTGGCGGGCGAGTATGAAGAGGCCCTGCCTTACCTGGAAAAAGCGGCGAAAAACTCAGACAACGGCACGGTCATCGAACACTACGGCGACGTGCTCTACCGCCTCGGCGAGACGCAGGCAGCCCTCGAACAGTGGAAGCGGGCCAAGGCGGCCGGTGGCGAGGTGACTGACCTGTTGGACCGTAAAATCGCCGACCAAAGACTTTATGAGTAATCTACCGACGACGAGCCGCCCCTTCGTCGTGCTTTTCTTCCTGTTGCTCGCCGTTTCCGCCTGTAAGCGGCCCACCGGCGGCCGGGCGCGTGGCCCCCTCGACAGTACGGCGCTGGGCATGCCGCTGGCCCCCGAAATTCGATTCGACTACCTCACCTCGCGAGCGCGCTTCTCCTACGCCGGAGAGGAGCAAAACCTGAACGCCTCGGCCACCATCCGCATCGACCGCGACAGTATGATCTGGGTGTCGGTCAGCCCCGGTCTTGGGATCGAAGTGCTGCGGGTGCTCATCCGTCCCGACTCGGTGTTCGCCGTGGACCGCTACCATCGGAAGAGCTACCGCTACGACTACCCGACGCTGGCGCGCAAGCTGGAGTTCGAGGTCAACTACGACATGTTGCAGGCCGCCCTGCTGGGCAACCTGCCCTTCCCGCGCCGGGCCCCGAAGAAGCTGATTAAGGGAGACGCCTTTTACATACTACGGCAACGGGTAGGCAAGCTCGAAGTGGAAAACTACGTCGATATCGCGACCGGCACGCTGAACCGCGTGGTGACCGAGGAGGAGGACACACGCAACACGATGGAGGTCAACTACCGCGAGTACGACCTGTTGGAAGGGGGGCTCTTCCCGTACGAAACCACCTTGCTGCTGATGACCTACGACGACGCCACGACCGCTAAGACCGAAATCGACGTGCGCCACCAGCGGGTCGACGTCACCGCCGAGGCTCCGTCGTTTTCGTTCAGCTTTCCCGAAGACTACGAGATCATCTCCGACTGATTCACCCCGCACGATGAGGTGTCTCCTCCTGCTCACCTTCTGCTTACTGACCACCACCGTGCAGGCACAGTCGCGCAGCGCGTTGGAAAAGGAGCGTGCCGAGAACCAGCGCCGCAAGCAGGAAGCGGCCCGTACGCTGCGGCAGACGGTCGACAAAAAGCAGGCGACGCTTGGGCAGCTGAACGCCTACGAGCAACAGATCGAGGCGCAGAAGAAGATCATCACCTCGCTCGAAGCCGAACTTGACCTGCTGCAAGGGGAGTTTGCGGTGCTGGAAGCGACGAGCGCCGCCCTGACCGAAGAGCTCGAACGGCTCAAGGAAGAGTATACGCAGATGGTCTACGCTGCCTCCAAGACCCGGAGCTACGACCGGCTGCTCTTCCTTTTCTCGGCCGGCACATTCGATCAGTTCGCCCGCCGGTTGCGCTACCTGCAGCAGTACGCCGAGATGCGTGGCGAGCAAGCGCGCGAGATCGCTGCGGTGCAGGACACGCTGGCGGCGCAGCGCCGGGAGCTCAACGCGAAGCTGGCCGAACGGCGCGGGCTGCTGGATGAGCAACTGGCCGAGAATACGAAGCTGGTATCGCTGCAAAACGAGCAGCGCCGGCTGGTGAGGCGGCTGAGCAGCCGCGAGTTGGAGCTGCGCCGCGAGGTGACAAAACGCGAACAGGCCGATCAGAAGCTCGAAAAGCTCATCGCCGACCTGATCCGCCGGGAGATGCGCAAAGCCAACTCTAGCGACCGCTCGGCGGGGCGCGTGGCTCTGACGCCCGAAACAGCCATGATCTCGAACTCTTTTGCGGCCAATAAGCAGCGGCTCGTCTGGCCCGTACGGGCGGGCTTTATCTCTGGGCGCTTCGGACGGCACCCGCACCCCGTACTACCGAACGTAACGGTCGAAAACCAAGGCGTCGATATCCAAACTAACGCCGGGGAGTCCGTGCGGGCGGTGTTCGACGGTAAGGTGGGGTTCGTTGCCAGCATTCCGGGTCGCAAGGGGCGCATCGTCTCGGTGCAGCACGGCGAGTACTTCACCGTCTACGCGGGGCTGAAGGAAGTGCGTGTGAAAACCGGGCAGCAGCTCAAAACGAAGGACATTATCGGAGAAGTGTACACGGATAAGGATGGCGTCGCACAACTACAGTTTCAGATCTGGAAAAACGACGAACGCCTCGATCCGCAAGCGTGGCTGTACCGTAAGTAAGAAGTCTGAGATTCAGCCGGATCGTGCAACTTTTAAAGAAGCATCCTACTTATAGGAAGGATTCTGCCGCCCCAAACCGACGGGCGGTTTATTACACCCGCTCCCGGGGTGAAGTTTGCACGCATCCCCGCGAACGTCGTATCTTGGTAAATAG
>JBARYS010000116.1:0-6874 GCA_049648155.1 Catalinimonas sp.
TCGAGCAGAGACGAAAGTCGGTCATAGTGATCCGGTGGTTCTGTGTGGAAGGGCCATCGCTCAAAGGATAAAAGGTACGCCGGGGATAACAGGCTGATCTCCCCCAAGAGCTCACATCGACGGGGAGGTTTGGCACCTCGATGTCGGCTCGTCACCTCCTGGGGCTGAAGAAGGTCCCAAGGGTTGGGCTGTTCGCCCATTAAAGTGGCACGCGAGCTGGGTTCAGAACGTCGTGAGACAGTTCGGTCCCTATCTGTGGTGGGCGTGGGAAGTTTGCGGGGATCTGCTCTTAGTACGAGAGGACCGGAGTGGACCGACCTCTGGTGTACCGGTTGTCGCGCCTGCGGCATGGCCGGGTAGCTACGTCGGGCCAGGATAAGCGCTGAAAGCATCTAAGTGCGAAGCCAGCCCCAAGATGAGACTTCCGTTGAGGAACGTGAGAGACGATCACGTGGATAGGAGGCAGGTGGAAGGTCAGCAATGGCCGCAGCCGAGCCTTACTAATGAACCGATAATCTTGCCAAGTCAGACCTGCCCGCAGGCGGTTTGCTTCCCATACTGTCATTGTCATTGACGGCTCTGCCCCCGGGCGGGGCCGGGTACTGTGTACGAAGTGTCAGGTGCAAGACACCAGGCATGAGCTACAAAGTACGAGGTAGTAGTCAAAAGCCGGGCGGTTGGAAATCGTCGTCGGCAGGTACTAGGCACAGCGTCTTGCTACCTAGTGCTACCTAGTACGTCATGTCATATGGAGGCGTCTGAGGACGTCTCAAAGACCTTGAGGTGATCATAACGTCGGGGCCCACCTCTTCCCATTCCGAACAGAGTCGTTAAGCCCGATGGTGCCGATGGTACTGCCTTCACCGGTGGAAGAGTAGGTTGTCGCCTCGATTTACAGGCCCGTTCTCACACGAGAACGGGCCTTTTTTTGTGGCTGCGATCTGTGACCTAGCTCGGAGCAGTAGAGATACTTTTTGAAAGGTGCAAGCGTGAACGTACTGACCGTCGATCGCCGGCGTTCTCACGCTGCGAAGAACCTTCGTAGCTTTGAAAACGGATGAGCTTTCTCTACCCACAGTTTCTTTTTGGATTAGCCGCGATTGGCATTCCCATCGCCATCCACCTCTTCAACTTTCAACGTTTTCGGCGGATTGCTTTTACGAACGTCCGGTTTCTACGGATCGTCAAGTCGACTACAGACGCCAACCTGAAACTGAAGCATTTGCTGGTCCTCTTGGTGCGCATCTTGTTCGTTGCCGCGCTGGTCGTGGCTTTCGCGCAGCCCGTGATCCGGCAGGACGGGGCGGCGGGTGCAGAAGTGCGGACTGTCAGCATCTACCTCGACAACTCGTTCAGCATGCAGGAGGAGGACGGGGAGACCTCGCTGCTGAACCGGTCGGTAGTACAGGCCGACGCACTGGTGCGCGCGTATTCGGAGGGAACGTCATTTCAGTTACTAACCAACAGCTTTGCCGGCAAGAGCCAGTATTTTAATCCTAAAGACAAGGCGATCGAGGCGCTGACCGAAGTGGACCTTGCTAATGCGTACCGTGACGCCGGCGCGGTGCTCCGGCGTCAACAGGCGGCCATTGGTCTGATTGGTGCGGGCATGCAGACAGACCTCTTTTGGTTCTCCGACTTCCAGCGTTCGACTGTGGGGAAACTGTCGGACCTGCCGCTCGACTCTAGTCAGCGACTTCACCTGGTGCCCCTACTGCCCGAATCGCCTAACAACGTGTGGGTGGACTCGGTGTGGCTGGCGGACCCCTTTTACCGGGCGGGGGAGAACAATGAGCTCTGGGTGCGCATGGCATCATCCGGCAACGAGGCGGAGCAGAGTCTGACACTTAAACTACTGGTCGAAGGGTTACAGGTGAGCACCGCCTCGGTGTCGGTGCCACCGTCTGGTACCCAAGACATCTCCATGACGTTCAGTGTGGACGGTACCGGAGCAAAGCGCTGCCGCTTATCGTTTGACGATTATCCGGTAACGTTCGATAACGAGCACTACTTCGTCTTACGAAACGCCCGCCCGATCAACGTCATTCATGTTCACGAAGGAATCGGGCGGAGCGGTGAGTTTATCCCCCGGGTGTATCGCAACGAGCAGTACTTTAACCTACGTAGCTTCAACAAGGACAATGTCGACTACGACTACCTGAGCAAGGCGGACCTGATCGTGCTCGACGGCTTGCGAAACATTAGTGGAGCACTGCGCGACGCGGTCCGGGCATCGGTTACGGAGGGGCGGAGCCTGACGATCTTCCCGCCTAAGCAGGTGCCGGCCGACCCTTATAACGACCTGTTGCGACGGGTGAATGGTCCCGTAATTGAACCCAAAGGGGCATCGGCAAGCGGAAGTGCCGTCTCGACGCCGACCTATACCCTGGCACCGCCCCCGGCGTCGGCGCCCTTCTTCAAGGGAGTGTTTGAAGAGACCACGCGCCGCAACCTCGACATGCCCTACGGGTACCCAACCCTAAGCTGGCGTGGGGGGCAGCAACTCTTGTCTTACCGGACCGGTGCCCCCTTTCTGTCGCAGTTTTCGGGACGGGGTAGCGGCGACGTCTACCTTTTTGCCGCGCCGCTCGATGCCGACCTGACGAACCTGCCCCGGCACGCCATCTTTGTTCCGGTTATGTACCGGATGGCCATGCGCTCGTTACGCGAGACCGAATCCCTGGCTTTTTCCCTGCAGTCGTCGAACGTTAGTGTGGACCTACGCGACGAGCCGACGGGCCAGGAAGTGTTCGTACTGCGTGGCGAAGACGCCGAATGGATTCCGCAGCAACGCCGCTCCGGCGACCAACTGCTGCTGGCGATGCCCCGTGAGGAGGTGAGGGCGGGTTTCTACGAACTGACCCGGAACGAGCGGACGGTGAAGACCCTCGCTTTCAACTACGGCCGGGCGGAGTCGGACGTGACCTACTGGACGGTTGACGAGCTGAAGGAGCAGACCGCCGACCAGCCGAACGTGTTGGTGTATGATCCTAAGGAGACGTCCGACCTTGCGCAGGCGTTCGCGGCCGCTTCCATCGGGGTGCCGCTTTGGAAATGGGCACTGCTGGCCGCCCTCCTGTTTCTGTGCGCCGAGGGGCTTATGCTTCGCCTCTGGAAATCCTGACCATGAACCTGCTGATTGCCGACGCCCGTTTGCTGGACCCGCGCGACGCCCGAGGGGAGTCCCGCGTGCACGTACTCATCCGCGACGGCGTGATCAGCGAGTTGACTGAAGGCAAGCGCCCGGCGGCCGACCGAGTGATCGACGCCGCCGGGCGCTTGCTCTCGCCGGGCTGGGTCGACCTGCGCTGTTGGGTGCCCGACCCCGGCTTCGAGCATCGGGACGACGTAGAGACGGCTACCCGGGCTGCCGCCGCCGGGGGGTGGACCGCCATCGCGACGCTGCCGAACACGATGCCCGTGACGCAGACTAAGGACCTGATAGTGGCCCGCCGGGCGCAGGGCGAGCAGACTGTGACGCAGGTGCTTCCCCTGGCGGCGGTGTCGGTCGATACGGCCGGCGAGCGCATCACCGAGATGCTCGACTTGCACCACCACGGGGCGGCGGCATTCTCCGACGGGCTACGGTCCATTCAGAGTGCGGATCTGCTGCTGAAGACGCTGCTCTACCTGCAACCGTTCGGCGGGCTGTTGATGAACCGTGCCGAAGACACGACGCTGACCCGCTTCGGAACCATGCACGAGGGCATCCAGAGCACTATGCTTGGGCTGCGGGGGCGGCCGTCGCTGGCGGAAGAGACGCGCGTGGCGCGCGACCTGGACCTACTGGCTTACGCGGGTGGGCGGCTGCACTTCTCGGTGGTATCGACGGCGCGGACGGTGGCGATGATCCGGGCAGCGAAGGCGCGCGGCCTCGACTGCACCTGCGACGTGGCGGCCCACCAACTGGCTTTCGACGATACGGCTCTGTCGACGTTCGACACGAACTACAAGGTGAACCCGCCGTTCCGCCGTCCGGAAGACCGGAAAGCCCTGCGCGAGGGGTTGGCCGACGGCACCATCGATGCCATCGTCAGCGACCACCAACCACACGAGCCGGAGGGCAAGGCACTAGAGTTCGACGGGGCGGAGTTCGGCATCACGGGGCTGGAGACGGCGTTCGCGGTGGCCAATGAGCACGCCGGACTGACGCCCGTGCAACTGGTCGAGAAGTTCGCCGTGGCTCCTCGGCGTCTGTTGGGCCTCCCCGAAGCCCGCCTGGCGGTGGGGCAGCCCGCCGCCCTGACGCTATTCGACCCCGACCTGCGGTGGACGTTCGACCGCACCTTTTCGCGCTCGCGCAACACGCCTTTCCTTGGAAAAGAGATGAAGGGGCGTGCCCTCGCCGTCGTACGTGGGAGCCGATGGTACGAAGACGCCGCCGCGCTCGCCCGGCTGAACGAAGCGTAGCGATGGCATCCGTACGGCTTTCGGTCACCATCATCACGCTGAACGAAGCGCGTAACATCGAACGGTGCGTACGTTCGGTGCGCGACGTTGCCGACGAAGTGCTGGTGGTCGACTCTTTCTCCACCGACGCGACGAAAGCGATCTGCGCACGACTCGGCGTACGTTTTCTGGAACACTCTTTCGACGGACACATCGAGCAGAAGCAGTGGGCCGTCGAGCAAGCTACCCATGATCACATCCTGGCGCTGGATGCCGACGAGGCTCTTTCGCCCGAACTGGTCGCAGCGGTAGCCGCCGCAAAGGAGTGTTGGAGCCACGACGCGTACAGGATGAACCGGTTGACAAACTATTGCGGAAGCTGGATCCGACACTGTGGCTGGTATCCCGACAGTAAAATCAGGCTGTGGGACCGGCGAACGGGGCGGTGGGGCGGCAACAACCCGCACGACCGCGTGGTGATGCAGGCGGGGGCGTCGGTCGGCAAACTGCGGGGCGACCTTCTGCACTACTCTTACCACTCTATCGAACAACACGTGCAACAGATCGACGCCTTCACGACCACGGCGGCCGCTGCCTACGCCGCCAAGGGGAGGCGCGTCTTCCCGGTGTGGCACTTCCTGCTCTACCCGTCGTTCACCTTCCTGAAGGCCTACGTATGGAAATTCGGATTTCTGGACGGAACCCCGGGGCTGATCGTGTGTAAGAATAAGGCGTACTATAAACTTTTAAAATATGTTAAGCTATGGCAGTTAAAGCGCCGTTAACAGTCTTGAACAATAGAGTTATCAGTGCGTAATCTTTACGTTCAGCCACCAAGGACGCACGCGACCAGCACCTTACCGAAGAGGAGAGGAGGCACAGTAATATGGTGGTTGGTTTAGCGATTGAAGACGCTCCGTAACGTAGATCTTTGCCCAAGATATGCGCGTGCTGCACCTTAGCTCCGAGCGCTCATGGCGGGGCGGCGAACAACAGATGAGCTACCTGATCGCCGAATCCCGGCGGCGGGGCATGCGGACGTGGGTAGCGTGCCGGGCGGGGTCTCGCTTCGCCGAGCACTGCCGCCGCGAGGGGGTTCCTCACGTCGAGTTACCCTTTCGCCACGCGTTCGACCTCCGCACGGCGCTAGGTATTAAAGGGATGTGCGCGGCCCACGGCATCGAACTGGTGCACGTACACAGTGGTAAGTCGCACGGCATCGCCGTGCTGGCGGCTGAATTAGGCAACGCCCCGCCGATCATTCTGAGCAGGCGGGTGGACTTTCCGGTGCGTCGAAACCGCTTGACGCGCTGGAAGTGGAACCACCGGCGCGTCGAGAAAATTATCTGCGTCTCCGCAGCCATCGAACGCATCGTGCGGGCGGGCGTACGGCGTCCGGAGCGCTGCGTGACGGTTCATAGCGGCGTGAACCCCGCCCGCTGCCGTCCGCCGGTGGGTTACCTGCGCAAACGGTTTGACCTCGCGCCCGACGTGCCCTTGGTCGGCAACACCTCGGCGCTGGCCGAACACAAGGATTACCCCACGTTCGTCGAAACGGCGGCGCGGGTGCTGCGAGAGCGTCCGGACGTGCGCTTCTGCATTGTCGGTGAGGGGGCGGAGCGGGCGGCCATCGAGACGCGCGTTCGTGAGCAGGGCCTGGCGGACCGTGTGCTGCTGACGGGCTTTCTGGACAACGTGCCGGAGGTGCTGCCCGAACTGGATGTCTTCCTGATCACGTCGCGCACCGAGGGGCTGGGGACGAGCGTGCTGGACGCCTTCGCCTGCCGAGTACCGGTGGTGGCCACCGCCGCCGGGGGCATCCCTGAGATGGTTACGCACGAACGCACCGGCCTGCTGGCACCCGTCGGCAACGCCGATGCCCTGAGCGACGCCGTGCTGCGCTTGCTGGACGACGTGGACCTACGGACGGATCTCGTCGAGCGGGCCGAACGGCGGTTGCGCGCGTCGTTTACCCACGAGGCGACGGCGCGCCGTACGCTCGACGTGTACCGGGAGGTGTTGGGGCACGACGCGTAGCGGCCGGGACTCTCTTTTGAAATGCTTACTTTCGCCGAAAACCGTGCGTAGCGACTGGATCAAGGTGGCTCTGGGGGCCGGAGCGCTGGGAGGACTCGGCTGCTTTCTTTTTTATATGATACTCCACCTGACGGGCCTCAACCCCCTTTGGGCAGGGCACGGCCGCGACGCCCGCGTGCTGCTCATCGTCGCCGCGTTGGCGGGCGGCATGGCGTACTACCGCCGCCGGCAGCCCGAGCGCAAGCTACACCTTTGGGAGGGCGCGCTGCTCGGCCTGATCACGCTGATCTTCTTCACGGCGGTGACGTGCGTGGGGCTTTTCCTGCTGATGAACGTCGTCGCGCCCGACCTACTGCCTGATTATCTGCGCATGGCCCGCGAGCAGATGATCGACATGCGCGAACAGCATATCGACAAATTTGGGGAGCAGAGCTTCGCCGAGATGATT
>JBARYS010000117.1:0-4662 GCA_049648155.1 Catalinimonas sp.
CTCGCGGCGTTGAGGGTCGGAGACCGTAGCGACATATGTTACATGCCACCCCGGCGACATCCCGGCGGCAGTTTAGCTGTTTAAGAACGCCGCCAAAGCGCAGAACGGCAGGAATTTTCGACGAGAACGCCGAATCAAGACTTCAGTGCCGCCATCTGCTCGGCTGTCGGTGCGGGCCAAGCGTCGGGCCAACGTGCGGCGGGCGGAGTGCCCCCTTCCCCTTTCTGAGCATCGGCGGGCGTATTGATCCCTACCATCGTCTTTTCCCGGCGCTGGAGGGCTTCCATACGAGCCTGCCGTGCTCGTGCCAGGTCGTCGAGGAGCACCCCACTCTCGGCGACCGTTCGCCAGCCACCCGCTGCTTGCACCTGCCGCAGGCGGTCCCACGTGCGACGCACCAGCGCGTCGGTAATGAATTCAACTGAATAAGCCCCCGCCAGCGGATCGGCCACACGCGCCAAGTAGGCTTCTTCCCGCATCAACGTCGAAACGTTACGCGCCAGACGGCGGGCCGTTACGCCGCCATCGGGGGCCTCGACCACGTGTGGGTCGATCGTGAGGGCGGTGGCACCTCCCAGCACGGCGGCCATTGCCTGGGTGGTGTGGCGCAATAGATTCGCGTAAGGATCGCGCCGTCCGTAGCTCCACCGCGCTGTGCGGGCGTGTGCCGACCAGCGAACCTCACCGGCAGGCACGCCCCAAGCCTCGGCCATTTTCAGCCACAACCACCGCAGTGCGCGCAGTTTGGCGACCTCAACCAAGTAGCTGCTCCCCACCGAGACCGAAAATTCAACCCGCCGGAAGCACTCGTTCGCCGGCACGCCCGCCGCCGTCAGCCACTCGACGTACTGCAGGGCCTGCGCCAGCCCCCACGCCAACTGCTGCGGCGCGGTGGCTCCGGCGTCGGCGTAGTGGTCCAGCCCCACGGTGACCGGAAAGAATCGTACGGCGGTGTCAAACGTTTTAAACAGTTCGATCAACTGCGCACGAGGTCCGGTCCAGTCGTCGTCGGGGTCGGCCCCACGCGTCAGCCACCCGGTCAGTGGGTCGAAGTGCACGGTGCCCTTCACCGCGCTCAACGACGGGTGGTACTGCCGCAGGTACCGCAGCAGCCCCCCGACGGCGTCGGTTCGATAAGTCACGAGGGTGTTGCGCAGATTACGCCCCGCCAGCAGACGCGGCAGCTCCACGTCGGCCCCGAACGCGTAGCTGAGCGCCTCCGCCCCACCGGTCAGCGCCTCGTCGGTGTGCGCACGGGCGGTGGCCACGTTCTCCACCTCGATCTCCTCGCGGTACACCCACCCGGCGGGCGGGGCGTAGGTATGCAGGGCGTCTAGGTAGGCCCAGCGCTCCCGCTGTTCGTGGGTGTGGTACGCGGGCACGCTGATCTCCCCTTCAAGCTGCCAGGCCAGCGTGGCGGGGTCAGCCCCTTTCGTTTCACGGTGGGCCAGTTCCAGCCACTGATCGTAGGTAAGTGCGTCGAACGGTTTTTGCATCATCAAGAGCGGTGGGTTTAGTAGACTTGTTCAGCAGACCGTCAGACGGCTGCAAGTGGGGGGCTGCCCCGTGGCATTCTTCTTTTGCACTTCGTCAAAAAGCCTCGCCGGCCGGGCGGCCCCGTCCGCTTTCGCTCGTCCACAAGCTACCGAACAACTCTGGCGAACGTCACTAACGTAGCCGTTAAACGGCAAAAAGCCGCGCTTCCGGAGAAACGCGGCTTTCGTATGGGACATAATGCTTACTCAGCCAGCTCTTTTTCGCTGTGCAGGAAACCCACGGCGATCGAGTCTTCGCCCAGGAAGTGCTCGACGTGGTGCGCGCGATCTTCGGTCTGCTTCAGGATGCCTTCCAGCAGGCTCTTGGTGGCGAAGTCGTCGTGCTGCAAGATGAGCTTGATGCTCTTGCGCAGTTCGATGGCGATGGTTTTCTCGGCCTCCATGTCGCGCTTCAGCATGTCGCGAACGTGGAAGACGCCCTCCTCTTCGTGCTCGATGTAAGACAGCTTGACGATGTTGAGCGGGTGGCAGGTGGGCGTCAGGCCCATCACGGTCAGCCGCTCGGCGATCTCGTCGTACGCCTCATGAATCTGGTTGTAGTTCTCTTCGAAAAAGAGGTGCAGGTCGCGGAACTGTGCGCCTTCGACCATCCAGTGGTGCTTGTGGTACTGCTGGTAGAGGATGAAGAAGGCGGCCAGATGGCGGTCTAGTTCACTGGCAACGGCCTGGGCGGTTTCTTCCGAAAAACCGACGGGGTTGCCTTCGTATTCGTTTTGCTCACGGAGCTTTTTCATGGCGGATAAGGGATTTGATGAGTCGTTGTTCACTTCCCATGTTGTACGATGCCCGGTGGCATTGGTTCGCCTCCGAACGGCGCGTACGCCCTCGCGCGCACTAATGGGGAGGCTTACTCACCACAGACGAACTTGCTCTGGACACGCGTGCCCCGGCCCCCTTGCGGGGCATTTAGTTGTCTTTCTCTTCCCCTTTGCCGATGCCGAACCACTCCCAGACGGTGTTTTTACGTGGGCGCGGGTCCATCACACCGGCCACGTCTTTTACGCCCGAGAAGAGCGCCTTCCACCAGTAGTTGAAAAAGGATTTCTCCGGGTCGCGTACGTAGTAGATGTGCCCTTCGCGTGGCTCCTTGCGTGGGTTCGAGGGGTTGTTACGCTTCAGGACCAGGGCATTGGCTAAGAACGAAAGCGCCTCTTGTGCAAACCGGGTGGTGTCGCCGGTCTCCTTGTGAACAAGCGAAACGCGCAGGTCGCGGTAGGGCAGTCGCAGGCGGCCCGTGGCCCCGAGGTTAGAGCCCTCCAGCTCGTAGGAGAGACGTTCGGTCCGGCCGCTTTCGATGTGCATGAACACGCGCGGCTCGACCATCGGGTTGAGTGCACGCAGGGCGAACGGGGCCAACTCGCCCCGGGCGGTGAAGCGCTCGTTGGTGTCGCCCAAGTAGAAGTCGAGTTGACTCGTGAAGCGGCTCGCACGCATCAACCTGCCGGATGCGTTCACGTGCATCACCGCGCCCGCCGCCAGGGCAATCGGATCGTTGGTGAGGCGGGTCACTTCCACTTCGATGTCGTCGAACAGCACCGTTCCGCTCCCGGCGCTCTGCGGGCCGATCTCCTCGTAGCTGATCGAGAGGTTTTGCATCCGTAGGGTGTCGATACCAACCCAGATGGGCAGGCGGCGCAGCGCCTCGGCGGGGAGCGGCTTGTACTCGTGGGGGAAGCGCTCCCGCTTGTCGCGGAATATCTGCAGGTCGAACTTATCCATCACGACCGACTCGGCCCGCAGTTCACGGAGGCGCAGGGCACGCTTCAGGTCCAGTCCTACCACCTTGACGTGAGGCAGTTTCACCGTGTAGCGGTCCTTCTCTTGCCCGGCGCGGCGACCGTGCTCCTCCTTCAGGTAGCGCGGCTCCACGGCGAGGTCGTCGATCACCAGCGTGCCGGGGTCGGAGGCCAGCAGCAGGCGGCGAGCCGTGACGTTGTAGAAGCTGTCGGGCGTCTCAATATAGTAGTCGCGCGCCTCGGCGCGGAAGCGCTCGGCGTAGAAGAAGCGGCTCTGGTCGTAGCGCGTGAGGGAGTCGATGCGCAGGTCCTCGAACGTGACCGTGACGTGCGGAAAGCGGAGACGGGCCGTGGTGTCTCGCCACGTCTCGACGTTTACTTCGCCGTCGATGAGCCGCAGCTCGCCGATCTCGATCACGTCCAGCACGTTCGAGATGTACTGATAGAGCTCCAACGGGTTCTGGTAGGTCGTGTCGGCAGCGGTGGTGTCGGCGTGGCGTGGCCCCACCGGGGCGGACGGCGGGGCACGTTCTTCGAGGGGCCGGATCACTATGCGCACCTCCGGACGCAGCACGTCGAGCGCAGCCAGCCGGAGCTGCCGCTTCGCCAGCGCCTGAAACAGGTTGACCTGCCGCAAGCTCAGCACCGGCACGTCGATGTCGTAGAGCTGCCCCCGGTCGCGGACGCGCAGTTGCAGGTCACGGAAGTGCGCCGTGTCACCCCGCAGCGCGATGTTCCTCACCTCGAAGTTGCCCCCCAGTGGGTCGAAGTGCCAGCTCCCAATCTCCAGCCGGTAGACGCCGTCGGTACGCGTGGCGACGGTCTCTTGCAGGTAGGCGGTCAGGCGGGGCGGCAGCCAGCGCGCGGCCGCAAACCAGGCAGCAACCAGTATCACCAGCACGACCCCAAGCGAGATCAGAGCGGCTTTCAGCCACCGAAAGGAGCGTATGGCTTGCATGGGAAGTACATTTACCCACCGGCGCGAGGGATGCGAACCGACGGACAACAGGTGACTATCGTAATGAATGGAAGAGATGAAGCTAAAGATTGATGCCGACATTGGCCGGGCGCAGACGCTACCCGCCGCGTTCTATACGGACGAAGAGACATGGCAAGTTGTCCGCGAGCGCATCTTTGCCCGCCACTGGCAGTGGGCGGCCCCGGCGTCTGCTCTGGGTGCACCGGGCGCGACGCACCCCTTCACGCTGCTGCCCGGCCTGCTCGACGAGCCCCTGCTGCTGACTTACGACGCCGACCACGTCTACTGCCTCTCGAACGTCTGCACTCACCGCGCCAACCTGGTGGAGGTGACCGGCGGCGTGCGGCGCGAGCTGAGGTGCGGCTACCACGGCCGCCGTTTCGGGCTGGAC
>JBARYS010000118.1:0-4841 GCA_049648155.1 Catalinimonas sp.
CGCCATGCCGATGTGAACGTGGTGGTTGTAGCGCAGTTTGTCGCCGAGCCAAGAGCCGTTTACCTGCGGGTGGCGGCGCAGCGCCACGGCCGTTGCCTTGATCACGAGGTCGTTGAAAGAGATTTTCGACGGGGCTGCGAACTCGTTGATGCGCTTGCGGGCCGCCCACGCCTGGTCCATGTTGATCTCCATGGTCAGGTAGAAGTGCGGCGCGGTGAACTTACTCTCGCCCAGGCGGCGGGCGATGGCCTTGCGCATCTGCGACACCTTGTGCTCCTCGAACGACTCCTCGCCGACGGGCTGCGGGATGGGCGCGGCGGCGGGCTGATCGGCCTTGGCGGGTGCGGCGGCCTTCGTGGGCGCGGGCGCGTCGTCCTTCGGCTTAAAGTTCTCAATGTCGCTCTTCACGATGCGGCCGCCCTCGCCGGTGCCCTCGATCTGGTGCAGGTCGAAGCCGCGCTCCTCGGCCATTTTGCGGGCCAGCGGCGAGATCTTCACGCGGCCGTTGTCGGAAGGAGCGGTCGATGCGGCGGCCTCTTTCTCCTTGGGTACGGTGGGCTGCGGCGAAGCGGCGGTGATGCCCTCGGGCTTCTTGTTGTCACCCTCTTGTCGGGTCTCCTCTTCGGGTCCGACGGCGACCTCCTCGCCGCCGCCGGCCTCGGCGTCGAGCAGCGCCTGGAAGTCGGCACCTTCGGCACCGACGACGGCCAGCACACCGTTGACGGGCACGCCTTCGCCCTCCTCGGCACCCCGGTAGAGCAGCACGCCTTCGTCGTACGACTCGTAGTCCATCGTGGCTTTGTCGGTCTCGACTTCGGCCATGAGTTCACCGGATTCGACCGTGTCGCCGATTTCTTTGTGCCAGGCGGCAATTACGCCCTCCTCCATCGTGTCGCTCATCTTAGGCATCCGTACGATCTTGGCATCGATGCCCGACGTGTCGACCTTCTTGGCGGGCGCTTTCGGCTCGGTCTTCTCTTCGGGTGCCGCCGCGCCGTTGTCGGGCGCTTTTTCTGCGGATTGGCCGCCGCCGCCGCCCTCAATCTCGTTAAGTAGGGCGCTGATGTGTTCCCCCTCTTCACCGAGGATGGCCAGCACGCCGTTGATGGGCACGGCGTCGCCCTCCTCGGCACCCCGGTAGAGCAGCACGCCTTCGTCGCACGACTCGTAGTCCATCGTGGCTTTGTCGGTCTCGACTTCGGCCATGAGTTCACCGGATTCGACCGTGTCGCCGATTTCTTTGTGCCAGGCGGCAATTACGCCCTCTTCCATCGTGTCGCTCATCTTGGGCATCCGTACGATCTGCGCCATATCTTTTTTTGGTAGTATTTCTGATTGGGGGGTTAAAAGTAGCGTCTTTACGCCGGATGTGATGCGCCGCCGCTCGGCTCACCCGGGCCGGCCTCCCCCCTTGAAAACGACACCCCAAAACGTAAACGGGCATTCTCGGGGTCGGGATTGCTATTGGGCTCTTTGTCCGATCCCGATGCTGACCCCGACGGCGGCATTCTTGTGCGATGATGCACGCGTCCGGGATTGTCATGGACGGACGCGAGTAAGTGACAAAAACCTCCTGCCGCCACCAACTGGCTCACCCTCGGCAATTGAACACGCGGACACGTCCTCGGGGTCGGCATCAGGCGTTGCGGCTGTGACTATACCTCCGTGCCGACGCGCAGATGCTTGAGCATATCGGCCGTCATCCCGGCCAGGTTGTACTCGGGTTGCCAGCCCCAATCCGCGCGGGCGGCCGCGTCGTCCACACTGTCGGGCCACGAGTCGGCGATGGACTGACGAAAGTCGGGTGCGTACTCAACGGTAAAGTCGGGCACGTGGCGGCGGATAGCGGCGGCCACTTCGGCCGGACTGAAGCTCAGGGCCGACACGTTGTAGCTGGTCCGCACGCGGACACGGTCGGCGGGGGCGTCCATCAGTTGCAACGTGGCCCGCACGGCGTCGGGCATGTACATCATCGGCAGGTAAGTATCGGGAGCGAGAAAACACGTGTAGGGCTGCCCGGCCGCCGCCCGGTAGAAGATGTCGACGGCGTAGTCGGTGGTGCCGCCGCCCGGCCGCGCACGGTGCCCGATCAGCCCCGGGTAGCGGAGGCTGCGCACGTCGAGGCCGTGCCGCCGGTGGTAGTAATCGCACCACTGCTCGCCGGTCTGCTTGGCGATGCCATAGACCGTGGTCGGGTTCATCAGGGTGTCCTGGGGCGTCCGTTGCCGAGGCGTTTTCGGGCCGAACACGGCGATGGAGCTGGGCCAGTAGACCCGCAGGCGGCGGGCGGCGGCCACCCTCAGCACGTTCAGCAGCCCGTCGACGTTGATGCGCCACGACGCCTGCGGGTCCTGCTCACCGCGCGCCGAGAGCACGGCCGCCAAGTGGTAGACCTGCGTGACGCGGTAGCGCTCCACCAGTGCGTCGAGGCGGGTGGCATCCAGCACGTCGAGCGTCTCGAAGGGGCCGTCGGCAGGGCCGCCCTGGGTGGGTCCAGGACGCAAGTCGGTGGCAATGGTGCGGTCCGCGCCGAAGCGTGCACGCAGTGCGTACAGCAGTTCGGTGCCCAACTGCCCGTTGGCCCCGGTAATGAGTATGTTGTCCGGTTCGCTCGCCATACTTTCGCCTACGTAATGACCGCCGCAAAGGTAGGTACTTACCGGGGGCGAATGGCCTACCCGGGACAGGCCGTCCGCAGCGCGCTTCGGAGTTTATGCGGGCGACCGTTTCACGGCGGGGCTTGTTAGGCTACTTTTGTGCGGCAAAACGCACTACGTTTTGCCCATGATCCCCAACCTCCCCAAGGACCTCTTCGAGGCCTTCACTTACGACGACGTCCTGCTGGTGCCCGCCTACTCGGAGGTGCTACCGCGCGACGCTGACACCAAGACCCGCCTCACCCGCACCATTCAGCTCAACATTCCGCTCGTGTCGGCCGCCATGGACACGGTGACGGAGTACGAACTGGCCATTGCCATGGCGCAAGAGGGGGGCATCGGCTTTATCCACAAGAACATGACGGCCGCCCAGCAGGCCGAGCAGGTGCGCAAGGTGAAGCGCTCGGAGAGCGGCATGATCCTCGACCCCATCACGCTGACGGAGGCGGCCACCCTCGGCGAGGCCGAGCGTATCATGCAGGAGTTCAAGATCGGCGGCATCCCCATCACCGACGGCACCGGGCGGCTGCGGGGTATCCTGACGAACCGCGACCTGCGCTTTCAGAAGGACCCGGCCCGCCCCGTGAGCGAGGTCATGACGAAGGAAAACCTGATCACCGCCAACGAGGGAGTCGACCTGACCGAGGCCGAAGACATCCTGCAAGAGTACAAGATCGAGAAGCTGCCCATCGTCGACCGCGAGCGGCGTTTGGTGGGGCTGATCACCTACAAGGACATCCTGAAGAAGCGCTTCCGACCCAAGGCTTGTAAAGACGAGTTCGGCCGGCTGCGCGTGGGAGCCGCCGTGGGCGTAACGGCCGACATCCTGGAGCGCATCGAAACGCTGAAGGGCGCAGGCGTCGACGTGATCACCATCGACACCGCCCACGGCCACTCGAAAGGCGTGATGGACGCGCTGCGGGAGGTGAAGCGCAACTACGCCGATTTTCAGGTGGTGGTGGGCAACGTAGCCACCGCCGCCGGTGCGCGCGCCCTGGCCGACGCCGGGGCCGACGCCGTGAAGTCAGGGGTCGGCCCCGGGTCGATCTGCACCACCCGCATCATCGCGGGGGTAGGCATGCCGCAGCTCTCAGCCGTGATGGAGGGCGCACGGGCGCTGGCCGGCACCGACGTGCCGCTGATTGCCGACGGGGGCATTCGCTTCTCGGGCGACGTCGCCAAGGCCATCGCAGGCGGGGCCGACAGCGTGATGATCGGTTCGTTGCTGGCGGGCACCGAGGAAGCTCCCGGCGAGGTGATCATCTACGAGGGGCGGCGCTTCAAGACGTACCGGGGCATGGGCTCGCTCGAAGCGATGGAAGACGGCTCGAAAGACCGTTACTTCCAGGACGCCGAGGACGACATCAAGAAGTTGGTGCCCGAGGGCATCACCGGGCGCGTGCCCTACAAGGGGCGTGTGGCCGAGGTGCTCTATCAACTCACGGGCGGCCTGCGGGCGGGCATGGGCTACTGCGGTGCGAAGGACGTCGAGGCGCTGAAGGCCGCGCAGTTTGCGCGCATCACCACGGCGGGGGTACGCGAAAGCCACCCGCACGACGTAACCATCACGCGGGAGGCTCCCAACTACAGCCCCCGGTAGTGGGCCACGACTCCATTTATCCCCCTCGCCCGGACCGACCGGCGTCGATCCGGGCGAGGTTCTTTACAACAGCCACCGGAAGCCGACGGCGAAGGCGTTCAGCTCGGGGCCACGGTCTTCGGCGAAGAGCGTGTTGAGGTCGTAGTCGCAGAAGAGCGTCATGTCCTTGTAACCGACCAGCCCGCTCGCGCCGTAGCGCCACGTGTTCAGGTAGAAGTTCGTGCGCTCCTTGTCCTTGTTGTTGCGGTCGCCGGGCAGGTCGTACTTCACCTTCGAGCGCCCGCCGATGCGGTAGCCCACGTAGCCACCGCCGCCGATGCGGAAGCCGCTTTTGAACTTGAGGTAGACGTTGAGAGGCACGCTGACGTAGGGCACCACCAACTTGCTTTTGTCTAGGCTGCCTACTTCGTTACCGTCGACGACCAGCGGGTCGAAAGTTACCGCTTCGGGACCTTTGCGGATCACCACGTCTTCTTCGAACATGAAGTTGTACCAGCTCACCTTCAGGCCGGGCTGCACGCGCAGCGGGCTCTTTGGGCCACCCACCCGGACGGTCCAGGCGAGGCCCAGCGCCACGTAGCGCG
>JBARYS010000119.1:0-3785 GCA_049648155.1 Catalinimonas sp.
TATCGAGCCTTTATAGGGTTTCTACGGGAAGAGCTTTACGACTCATCTAGCGATGAGAGGGATGGACGGCGGTTAAAACGACGGCGGCGGCCACCCGGAGCAACGCACACAGCTCCGTACGGAGGCACCG
The DNA here is from genome assembly GCA_049648155.1 of Catalinimonas sp. Taxonomy (GTDB): domain Bacteria; phylum Bacteroidota; class Bacteroidia; order Cytophagales; family Flexibacteraceae; genus JBARYS01. Next base: position 131 of record JBARYS010000119.1, read on the forward strand.
GTTCACCCTCCTCTGACGGTGGGTGTCCCCTCGTGCCGTTCGCACGGTGAGGATGCAAGAAATCGAAATCTGAACTGCGGGGTGCCGGATGCGAACGCGCCTCTTTGATCAAGTTTCAAGTGCACGTTCTGATGAAGCCGTCATCGCGAGCGAAGCGACGACGGCTCGACTGTCGGTTTTTCTTTAGAGCGTGCGTTCAATGCAACCTCGTTTCTCAACACCCCATAGTTCACGTTACTGAAACTTAACCGCGCCGATGTGCGCCGGTTACCGGACCTTTGCCGACCATTTTTCGGCTTCTCGATGCTTTTTGCTCTACTTCATTCGGTGGTCCCATGAGAGGCATCGTCTTCAAATCGACCGGCTCCTGGTATCAGATCCGGGGCGAAGACGGCACCTCCTACGCGGGGCGGCTGCGGGGGAAGTTCAAGCTGCGCGGCCTGAAGGTGACCAACCCCGTGGCTGTAGGCGACCGCGTGGAGTTCGCACCCGAGGCGGACGGCAGCGTGGTGATTACCGACCTGCTCGCGCGCCGCAACTACATCATCCGTAAGTCGACGCACAAAACGCAGCACGGGCACATCATCGCCGCCAACCTCGACCAGGCCGTGCTGGTGGCCACCCTGACGCTGCCGCGCACCTCGCTGGGCTTTATCGACCGCTTTCTGGTGAGCGCCGAGGCGTTCCGCATTCCCGGGGTGATCGTCTTCAATAAGCAGGATCTGTACGACGACGCGCGGCGCGTCTACCAAGAAGAGCTGTTCGCCCTCTACGAGCCGCTGGGCTACCGGTGCCTGATGACCTCAGCCGAGACCGGCGCGGGGCTGGACGAGCTACGCGCGCAGTTGGAAGGGCGCATCAACCTGCTCTCGGGGCACTCGGGCGTGGGGAAGTCCACACTGATGAACCGGCTGGCCCCCGGCTTGAACCTGCGCACGCAGGAGGTCTCGACCTTCGCCAACAAAGGCGTGCACACCACTACTTTCGCCGAGATGTTCGAGCTCGCGCCCGGCACCTGGCTGATCGACACGCCCGGCATCAAGGAGCTGGGGATGATCGACATGGAGGAGCAGGAGCTGGCGCACTACTTCCCCGAGATGCGCGCCTTGCTGGGCGAGTGCCGCTTCCACAACTGCACGCACCTGCACGAGCCCGGCTGCGCGGTGTACGAAGCCTTCGAAGCGGGCGAGATTGCCGCCTCGCGCTACCAGAGCTACCTCAGCATGATGGGCGAAGACGACAACCGTCGGTAGCTACCCCGTCCGAAAAATGCCCCGGGGGTCTGCTGCCCCTTCCGCGCCCGGCGGGCTGTTTTGGCCGACGCGCCGGTACGATTCAGGACGGTAGCGCCACCACGCCCCCCATTTTCTTCGAATACGCCCCTTCCCGGTACGATGTAAGTAATTCCTCGATACTTTAACTTTTATTTGACTTGTGCTCAGGTGTGTAGTATATTTGTTGTTATAGAAGCGAATTGAACGCCCAATTCATAGATCATGACGCAGATTGCCCCCCTTTACCGAGCATTGTTCATCGCAACTTGCGCGTGCATGTTTGCCGTGCTGCCCGTCGGGACCAGCTTCGCCCAGGCACCGGAGCTCAGTCTCGGCGTCGACGTGCTCAAGCTGCCGACCGGACTGACGGGCCCAGGAGGGCGTTTTATGATGGCGGGGCGGCGGTCGTTGACGCCGCGTCTGCACTTGGCCGGTGAGGCGGGCTACTTCTCGATCCGTAAAGATTCGCTGCGCACGGACTCCGAGCCGTTCTTCGGCCGCACGGACAACCCTTACCTCGACTATCGCTCCGAGGGTGGCGTGGCGAAGGTGGGCTTGGAGTGGCACGACGGCCACAACGTGATCTTCCCGAACGGACACACTTTTTTCGGCGCGCGGTTGGCGGCTTCTCTCTTCTCGGACCAAGGGCGGTGGCACGGCACCGAGCAGACGCTGGCGTCGCGTCGACACTTTGCCTGGTGGCTGGAAGCGCACGTAGGCACGGAGTTCGCACTCGCCCCGCGCTGGGCGTTTCAGGTGGTGCCCTCGCTGCGCGTGATGCCCGGCTTCGAGCAACCTACCGACGGCACGCCGGTGCACAACGTACCGGGCTTCGGCAGCCTGAAATACAACTTCCCCGGCTTCGGCAAGGTGAACGGTGGTCCCAAGGTGGTCCCGGCGCTGCAGTTCCTTCTGATCTACCGCTGGAAGGCGGGGCGGCCGATGATCCCGGTGGGAGACTTCTGGCCTCGCTAGAGAGGGCTCAGCGGCGTTCTCTACCTTTGAACCACCTATGCTCGAAGCGCGCGGCCTCACCAAATCGTACGGACAGTTACAGGTGCTGCGGGGCATCGACCTGCGCATCGCGGCCCGCGAGATCGTCGCCATCGTGGGCGCTTCCGGGGCGGGCAAGAGCACGCTGCTGCACATCCTGGGTACCCTCGACGCACCCGACGGCGGTGAGGTGATGCTGCGCGGCGAGGCGGTGCACCACCTGCGCGACCGGGCCCTGGCGCGCTTCCGCAACCAGCACATCGGCTTCATTTTTCAGTTTCACAACCTGCTGCCCGAGTTCAGCGCCCTCGAAAACGTGACCATCCCCGGCCTGCTGGGCAAGCGCCCCCTCGCCGAGGTGCGCACCCGGGCCACCGAACTGCTGAACCTGCTGGGACTGGGCCACCGCCTCAACCACAAGCCCAACGAGATGTCGGGCGGCGAGCAGCAGCGGACGGCGGTGGCGCGGGCGCTCATCAACGACCCGGCCATCATCTTCGCCGACGAGCCCAGCGGGAACCTCGACTCCCGCAACGCCGAGGAGCTACACAACCTCTTCTTCCGCCTGCGCAACGACCTGGGGCAGACGTTCGTCATCGTGACCCACAACTTGGAGCTGGCCGGCATGAGCGACCGCACGCTGACCATGCAAGACGGCCGGATGGTGGCGGGAAGTACGGCCGACGAGCGATAGGTGCCGCCGGAGGGCTCTGTTTGATGGAATAACCCACGCCTAGCGTCCAGAGCGTTCCGGGATCGGGCGCGTCGGCGGAGAATGCCTGCCTTCTAAACACGCGCCTAAAATTGGGTATTATTTCGATGTTGTCGCAGCCGGTTTTACGGTGGTGGAATTTTGCGGGTGATTTTGCGGGTGATTTTGCGGGTGATTTTGCGGGTACTCAACAACTAAATACTCCAGTTATGATAACTAAAGCAATATCTTGCAGAAACTGTCAGTCTACTAAACATCGTCAAGAACGGATACAACTTAGCTCGCAATCCCAAATATAAGTGTAAAGACTGTGGGCTTTGGAGGTGTGTTTGAATCAAAGAGGTTATCCGATGACCAAAAGAAGCAAGTAATAAAAGCTACTCAAGAACGCAGTAGTGCTAGAGGCCTTGCTCGCATCTCCGATGTAAGTCATACGAGTGTGTTACGATGGATAAAAAAAAAGGCTGAAAGCTTACATGATGCGATAGAAACATTAGTGCCGTTTCAAGAAGAGGACACGCTTGAACTTGACGAATTATGGCGGCCGCCGCGCGGAGCTTTGTGCACGATAAGGCCAATAAGTGTTGGATAGGAGTTACGCAAAGTTATCTGCAAAGCTCGTTTACTGCATGTGAAGATGGTTTTTCGGCTGGTGATCTGATCAGAATTTTTGCCT
>JBARYS010000120.1:0-1913 GCA_049648155.1 Catalinimonas sp.
TGGGACCTCCGCGCCAACTCGTCGGTGAATGCGCTGGCCGTCGCCGGCGACCAGGTCGTGGTGGGGGGCAACTTCGACTTTCTACAGTCGGCTAACCACCGCTTCTTGGCCTCGTTCGACGATGCGCGGGGGGCCATCACCGACTGGAATCCGAATCCCAACAGCACCGTGCACGCCTTCGCTTTTAGCGGCGACACCACCTACGTGGGGGGGAGTTTCACGCAGATCGGGGCCGGCGGCTTGCTGAACCGCAACCGCGTGGCGGCCCTTAACCGCTTGTCGGGCGTGCCGTACGCCTGGAATCCCGACGTGGCCAGCACCGTAAGAAGCCTGCACCTGTCGGACGACGACCGCCTCTACCTCACCGGTAACTTCACGAGTGTCAACGGACAGCCCCGCAACACGGTGGCGGCCTTGCGCCGGTCGTCCAACACGCTGGTCGACTGGGACCCGAAGACGAACAGTGCGGTGAATACGCTGGCCCTGCAAGGCACGTCGGTTCTGATCGGTGGGGCCTTTGATCTGTTGGTTTCCGAAGGCCGGCGCTTCCTGATGAGCATCGACCTGACCAGCGGGCGCATCACGCCTTTCAATCCAGAGGCTAACAGCACCGTGCGCTCCATAGCCCTGGTGGGCAACATGATGTATGCCGGCGGCAATTTTACCACCATCGGCGGGCAGCCGCGCAACCGCCTGGCCGCTCTCAACCTGACCACGGGCAACGCCACCGCCTGGAACCCGAACGTCAACAACACGGTGAACGTGATCGTCCCGGACGGCAACACGCTCTACGTGGGTGGCAACTTCACGGGCATCGGCGGGCAGACGCGTGGCTACCTGGCCGCACTCACGTCGGGCAATAACACACCAACCGACTGGGCCCCGGACGCCGACCAGGCGGTGAACGACTTGGTAGTGACCGACAACCTGGTCTATGCCGTGGGAGGTTTTCAGAACATCGGCACCCAGAACCGGCAGCGGGCGGCGGCGGTCGATAAAACCACCGGGGTGGCCACGGCCTGGAACCCGGCACCAAACAGCACGGTCAACACGCTGGTGCTCGACGGCGACCGGGCCTACTTGGGAGGTGCCTTCTCGCAGGTGGGGGGCACCACGCGAGGGCGCCTGGCGGCCGTCGACCTCAACGCCGGCTCGCTGATCGACTGGAACCCGAGCGGCGTCAACAGCACCGTTGAAGACATTGTGGTACGTGGCTCGCAGGTGATCGTGGGCGGGGTCTTCACGCAGGCCGCATCACAAACGGTAGGGCGGTTTGCCGTCATCGACGCCAACACGGGGCTGACCGACCCGTTCTACCCCGAGTTTGCCGGCGCGGTCAACGAACTTGTGCTCTTCGACACGCTGCTCTACGTGGGGGGCTCGTTTCAGCAGGTCGATGCGCTGCCGCTGCGGTTTCTGGCCACCCTCGATCTGGAGTTCTTCAGCCCTTCAGTGGCAGGACCACGCACAGACGTGGGCGTGGCGCAGGTCTTTCCTAACCCCAGTGCCGGAGACCTCCGGGTAGCCTTCACGCCACTTCGCGCCGGGGCCTACGAGCTCTTCGTTCACGACCTTGCCGGGCGGCAGGTGCACGCCCAGCCCTTGGGAATGCGCAACGGTCCGCAAACGTTGCCACTGCGGCTGCAACTTCAGCCCGGTCTTTACCTTCTCACCGTGCACGGGGCGAACACGGTGTTCAAACAGAAGGTGCTGATCACGCGCTGACCGCCGGGGGCGGCCTCTCTTCCGGCAAAAACGTGGGTCGTCCCGGATTCAAGACAAGGAGCTAAGTACACGACAAAAGTGCTAATGCTTTGCTCAGGTCGTCGTTCCGGCGCCATAGCAAAGCGGTTTGTAGCCAATCAAGGCCGTATCGAAAGTAGGACTGCGCCTTGCGCCCGTGCGTCTTTCGT
>JBARYS010000121.1:0-3608 GCA_049648155.1 Catalinimonas sp.
CCTCCACACCGAGCGTGGGGTCGTCGGGCCACCGCCCCGCCTTCAGGCGTGCCTCCTGCGGGTCGAGGCCCCACTTCAGGAACGACCCCGCCGTGCCGTGCAGCGTGTAGCGGGGGGCGGGCTCGCGCACCAATACGCTCGCCCGCAGCACCACGCGCGGGCGGCCGTGGCCGTAGTCGAGCACCAGGTCGAAGGCGTCGTGAATGCGGCTGCCGGGCCGCTCGGCGCGCAGGTCGGCCTCCACCGCTCGGGGCACACCGAACAGCACCAGCGCCTGGTCGATCAGGTGCGTGCCGAGGTCGTAGAGCGCCCCCGTGGCTCCGGCCGTCTCTTCTTTCCAGACGCGCCCCCCCGTGCGGATTTCCTTCGCGTAGCGGTCGAAGTGCGCCTCGTAGCGCAGCAGGTCGCCGAGCATCTCCTGCTCCACCACCTTTTGTACGGTCAGGAAGTCACCGTCCCAACGTCGGTTCTGGTAGACCATCAGCAGGCGCTCCTGCCGGCGGGCCAGGGCGATGAGTGCCTCGGCCTGCGTGGGGTTCTCGACGAAAGGCTTCTCCACCACCACGTGCTTGCCGGCTTCGAGGGCGCGGCGGGCGTCGTCGTAGTGCAGGTGGTTAGGCGTGGTGACGACCACCAGCTCGACCTCCGCGTCGGCCAGCAGGTCGTTGAGCGAGCGCACTACCGCCACGTCGGGGTAGCGCGCCTGTGACTCGTTGCGGTGCCGTTCGACGACCGTCTTGAGGCGAAAGCCGGGTATGGTATGGAGAAACGGCGCGTGGAAGACGCGCCCCGACATGCCGTAGGCGACGAGCCCGGTGGTGATGGGTTCAGACATGCCGCAAGTTGCGCGCCGCTCCCCAAACGCGCCCGGGTGCCCTCCCCCCGGCTTACGCACGTACCGTATCTTCGCGGCGAAATCCCACGCTATTCCACACGCCGTCGAGCCTACGTTACGGCGGTTTTTCTGCAACCCGTCTGGAACTGAACCTCTAAAGTCAGGCGTGGATGAATCTGGACGTCATCGCAGCGTAGCGACCGGGGCGGCAAGCCGGCAGGTTCAGGTTCTCACCGGTCAAAGCATATTAAAACAAACACTCTGATGGCAAAAATTCTGACGAAGGAGACCGAGCACCCCGCCCCGCGCCCCACCGCTAAACCGCCGCTGGTGTTCGGCCGCCGCAACTGGGTGCTGACGCTGGTCGGGCTGGGCCTGCTGGCGCTGGGCTTCCTGATCATGAGTCTAGAGAGCGGTGAGTACGGTTTCGGCTTCATGGGGCTGACGCTCGGCCCGCTGGTGCTTATGGCCGGCTTCGTGGTGGAGTTGTTCGCCATCTTCGCCCCCACCAAACACCAAGACCGCCCCGCCGAATGACCTGGATCGAAGCCGTTATTTTGGCCATCGTCGAGGGCCTCACGGAGTTCCTCCCTGTCTCTTCTACCGGCCACATGGTGATCGTCTCGACGCTGCTCGGCCTGCACGACGACACCTTTACGAAGGTCTTCGAGGTCAACATTCAGTTTGGGGCCATCCTCTCGGTGGTGGTGCTTTACTTCAAGCGCTTCTTCCGCTCGGTCGACTTCTACCTGCGTTTGCTGGTGGCCTTCCTTCCCGCCGCCTTCTTCGGGCTGCTGCTCAGCGACTACATCGACGCGCTGCTGGAACGCGTGGAGGTGGTAGCGGCCATGTTGCTGATCGGCGGGGTGGTGCTCGTCTTCATCGACCGCTGGTTCAAGGGAGGCTCCGACGACAGCAGCCACGTGCCCTACCCTAAGGCGCTGGTGATCGGCCTGTTCCAGTGCATCGCCATGATTCCGGGTGTGTCGCGCTCGGCGGCCACCATCATCGGCGGGCAGACGCAGGGGCTCAGCCGCAAGGCCGCCGCCGAGTTCTCGTTCTTCCTGGCCGTTCCGACCATGTTCGCCGCCTCGGCCTACAAAATGCTGGACGACTACCAGGCGCTGAACGCCGGGAACCTTCCGGTCCTGCTGCTGGGCAACGTGGTGGCCTTCGTAGTCGCTATGGCCGCCATCAAGTTCTTCATCAACTTCCTCACGCGCCACGGCTTCAAGGTGTTCGGCTACTACCGCATCGCGTTGGGCCTGCTCATCCTCGCCCTGATGGCCGCCGGGGTGGACCTAGAGGTTTAGTTTCGTGCCACCCCTTCGGGGTTGAGCTTGTGGCACGATGAATACTTATTTCATGCCACCCCTTTGGCGGCTTGGTCCGGAATGCAAAGACTAATTCAAAAGCAAAGTCCTCGGCTCAATGCAGTATCTCAATACTAGACTTGTTCGGCAAGTCGTCAAACGGCTGCAAGCGGAAAATTTTGTTCCGCCCGACGTCGGACCGGGGCCGCCCGCGCGGGCCGATGCCGCCCGGTGCATCTGGTTGAAAAGCCTCGACCACTCGAACGTGCGGGTCCCTCCCCGCACGTTCGAATCAGGCATCGCCTGCGTTTTTCGCCTGGGAGGTCCCGCCTGGGAGGTCCCGCCTGGGAGGCCCCGCCTCATTCAGCAGCAAAATTTGTGCTCACTTTCGCTCGTTCACAACTTACCGAACAAGTCTACTGAAATGCTTAATGCTTAATATTCAACACCATGGAAGCCGTACTGCTGCTCGATAAGTCGGAGGGGTGGACGTCGTTCGACGTGGTGAAGAAGGTGCGCGGCACACTGCGGGTCAAGAAAGTGGGGCACGCCGGCACGCTCGACCCGATGGCGACGGGCCTGCTGATTCTCTGCACCGGGCGGCTGACGAAGCAGATCGACCGCTACCAGGCGCAGGAGAAAGAGTACGTCGGGGCGCTGAAGCTAGGCGTGACCACGGCCTCCTACGACCGCATGACGCCCCCCGAGCAGGAACGTGACGCCGGGCACATCACTCTGGCGGCGGTCCGCGCGGCCCTCCCGGCCCTCACGGGCGAGATTCAGCAGGTGCCGCCCATCTACTCGGCGCTGAAGGTAGGCGGCGAGCGCCTCTACAAAAAGGCGCTCCGTGGCGAGCGGGTCGAGATTCGGTCGCGCGCGATCACCATCCACACCTTTGAGATCACCGGCTTCGAGGCGCCCTACGTCCGGTTTCGGGTGGTGTGCTCGAAGGGGACGTACATCCGCAGCCTCGCCCACGACCTGGGCGAAGTGCTCGGCGTGGGTGCGCACCTGACGGCCCTGCGCCGCACGCGCATCGGCGAGTTCGACGTAGCGGACGCCCTGACCATCGACGCGTTCGTGGCAGAGCACCAGCCGACCGACACCTGAAACCCGCTTAGCTTTATAGGAGTTACGCACTTTGCATTACGAAGTCCACTTCTGACTCGTGGAGGCTGTTTTCGTAGGTCTGTCGATAACTATCATTTTCCAAGAAATGCGTTTCCAGCACCTTTTGACGCGCTTTGTACCGCAGGTAGTGCGTAACTCTTATCAAATTCTGGTGCAAAGGTTCAGAAACAGATCAATTGATTTTGCTGATCAGGTGATGGAGATATGCGCAGGTCTATGGAACTTCAGGGTTTCCTGTAAAAGTGCAAAAATCACAGCAGCCTGATTTTAGGAAACAAGTCTAGGGTGTAACGGTCTTTCAAGCCCTTCCCTTCCCGTACGTGCAACAT
>JBARYS010000122.1:0-3925 GCA_049648155.1 Catalinimonas sp.
GGAATAATGTAAGTAAACATGATTGTGAAGGTTGTTGTACGAGTAAAATCTTCCGTAGAGGAACTTTGTTTTCGTGTCTATTGGAAATATTGAAACATGAGCGCACTGCCTCAACTTTACTGTACGGCACATTTACGATCAACCACATGCACACCACCACTCATTACCCTTTCTTGGAAGAGACCCACACGCTTTTTCGCTGCGTCAGCGAGCACGACTTCGACACACTGGCCGACCTCTGCGACGACGACTTCGGCATCGTCGACCTGAACGAGGAGGGCAAAAACGTGGTCGTCGACGACCGCGCCGGCTGGGAAAACTGGTTCCGGACGCTCTTTGCCCGCTTGAAGGCCATGAACGCCCGCACCGACACCACCATCCAAGACTACCAGGCCCTGCAAGACGGCAACCTCGGCTACGGCGTGGTCAAGTTTCGCCAGCACCTTTACGTGGGCGAGCACACGTTCAACTTCGACTGCGTAGCGACGATCATCTGGAAGCGCGTTGGCGACCGTTGGAAGGAGTCGCGCTGGCACTGCTCACTGATCAAGAGCGACCTGCCGGGGGCGGGGTGAAGTTAATGGGGTAGCAGGCCGCGCTCTACCCCGTTTCTACGTCTTGTCGGTAAGCAGATGGTCTCTTCCCTTTTAAAACAACTTTTCGCTATCGCACTGCTGTGGTTCGCCACGGGGCCGGCCGTACGGGCGCAGATCAGCTTGACCGGACACGTCGGGCTGGGAGTCAACAGCGTACGGCAGAGCCACTTCTTGGGGGATGTGGACCCCTTCCTCTCGCCGATGGTCGGCGGCGGGGTGCTCGGTGCTTTTGGTAAGTACTTCGGCTGCCACTTGTCGGGCGGGGCGACGATGGGAGGGTATTATCACCAAGTCGGCGACCTGCAAACGACGCTGCACCTCTACCAGTTTTCCGCCGTCGGCAGGCTTTACGTTCGCCCTTTGCGGCGGCTGCGCCTCACGTTGGGGCCGTCCGCAACTTGGTTGCTACGTGCTCGGCATCGGCAGCGTGGAAGGTGGCATCCCGTAGGGGAGAGCTACCGGGAGATAACCTTCGGTGGTGAGGTGGGAGCTTGGTGGGAGCTGTTACCGGAACTATCCGCTTTTGTGAAGTACCGGCAGGACCTACAGCCGGCGATAGCGATCCGTCGGGTGAACGCCGATGGGTCGCTGACTTCCGTCACCGACGGTTATCTGTACGCCGTGCAAGTAGGCGTTTTGGTCAAACTCGCTCTGAACTGAGACAGATGAGAACCATCGTGCTTAGGAAGAGTTTCTGTCTTTTGGCACTCGGGTTGCTGTCCTGCTACGAAGGCCGTTTTGATCCGAGTCCATTAGACCCTCGGCTGCCTCTTTACACCGAATACGGCTACGACGCGGCCGGAGCGCTGATCAACGGTGAAATTTGGCGGGCCGTAGAGCATCGAAGTCTGTTCCGAATCGATCAGACGCTCTTTTCTCAAACCTTCGACAGCATCGCGCTCATCCAAATCGACGGGGAAGTCCTCGGCCGAACCGAGTTGGACAACGACATGAACATCCTGTTTGTGGTTAGCCTCCCCCCCGACGTGATAGGAAGTTCTGCATCCGACCTAAGCTGGCTGAAGGGGCGGCGCTTCGTACTGAACGGCGTGGATCACTACGCGCTCGTCGACGAGTGGCGCGCGGGCTGTGATCGCCGAGGGTGGGAGCCCCCCCCTCGCGTGGAGGGCACGCTCACCTTCGCCGACGTATCGTCTCCGGCTAATTCAGACGACAGCCTCATCCTCGCCGGGACGTTCTCCTTCACCGTCGAGACCGACTCGTGCGGCACATACGAAGTCACCCACGGCTGCTTCGACTACGGTTTCTAAAGCCGCTCCCACACGTACCGCATCACCCGCTCCATCTCGCGCTCGTAGTCGTCGACGGGCCGCACGTAGTGGTTGTGCACGAAGCTGAAGATGAGCCACCGCCCCCGGCACGTGCGCACGTAGCCGCCCAAGCAGTAGTTGTTGCTGAGCGTGCCCGTCTTGGCCCAGTCGAGGCGCTCGGCGCGCTTGATCTCATACTTCGGATGAACGTTAAGCAGCAGCGTCGGGTGTTCGGTACCGGTGAAGGTGAGGGTGTTGCCCGCGCGGCGGTAGCGCAAGGCGTGCAGCGAGTCGTTGGGAAACGTGCGCCGGGCGGCGTACGGGGTCACGATCTTCACGTTCGAGGCAGGTTTGAAGCACTCGTCGGACTGGTGCACGGTGAGCATCCGGTCGGCGGCGGGGTCGTAGAGCGCGAAGCCCGTGCAGGCCTCCTCGAACACCGGCGACCGGGTGATCTGTCGATTCAGGCGAGACGTGGCGCAGCCGGTTGTGCAGACCAGCAGCAAGTAGAGCATTGCCCCAAAATAGCGTAAACTTGTTCATGCCATGCCCTCTCCACTACGAGCGATGCACCCCCGGCCTGTCCCGAAACCGCTTTAACGTTCATCCAGAGTATGCGATCAAGCGCGCCGAGCGCTTCGACTGGGTCAATACCCTTGGGCTACTCGCTGCGGCCGCCGCGCTCTTGCTGAGTGGTTGCAGACCGCAGGAAGACCGCCCCGCGCCGCCCGCCGCTTTCAAGCACGTGGTCTTTATTGTTGGCGACGACCACACCACCACTGCCCTCGGCGCTTACGGCAACGGGACGATCCGCACGCCCCACCTCGACGCCCTGGCCGCGCGCGGGGTGCGCTTCAATCGGGCCTACGCCGCCGCACCCATTTGCAGCGCCTCGCGCCAGTCGCTGCTGACGGGCAAGTACCCGCACGCCACGGGGGTTAACCTGCTCTTCACGCCCTTTCCCGACGCGGGCAACGTCACGGTAGCCGAACATCTGGGCGCGTACGGCTTCCGCTCGGCAATGATCGGTAAGAACCATTTTAACCACTGGATTTGGCGTTGGGGCGACCTCTATGAAGGCGGCACGCCCACCCACGGCTTCGATCTGACCGTCGACAAGGCTACGTACCGCGAGTGGCTCAAAGAGCGCAATCCGCCGCCCGTCGATTCGATCCCCACCCGCGCGAACCAGACCGGCGAGGGCGTCTTGTGGGGGAAGAACGCCCGCGTACTGCCGGAGGGCGTCCGCGAGGCCGACGCCGAGGGTACTTACTTCGTGCGACGGGCGCTCGACTTCATGGAGGAGCACCGCGCGGAGCGCCTCTGTATCTGGCTGGCCTTTCACGAGCCGCACGCGCCGTTCGCCTTCCCTGCCGAGTACGCCGGGCGCCACGATCCCGGCGCCGTACCACTGCCCCGGGGCGGGGCGGAAGACCAGCAGTGGGTGCCCGAGCAGTTCCGTAACCTGACGGACAACGAGCGCCGAGGCATCGTGGCAGCCTACTACACGTCGGTTGAGTACCTGGACGCCAACGTGGGGCGGCTGATGACGGGCCTAGATCAAATGGGCCTACGCGACAGCACGCTGGTGGTCTACCTCGGCGACCAAGGCTACCTGCTCAACGAACACGATCGCTTCGAGAAGCACACCTTCTGGGAGGAGTCCGTCACCGCGCCGCTGATCATGAGTGGCCCGGGGCTGCCTGAGGGGAAGGTGAGCGACGCGCTGGTTTCGTTCGTCGATATAGTACCGACGGCGGTCGAACTGCTGAGAATACCCGCCCACGCCGACTTTCAGGGTGAGAGTGTGCTGGGCGTGCTGACCTCGCCCGACACGGCGACGGGGCGCGAATACGTCTTTTCGGAGTATTTGCACGACAACATGGCGATGGTGGCCACGCGCGACTGGAAGTACGTCTTCGCCACCGGCAAGCGCGACCTCACCATCGGCTACGCCACGGGCCGGGGGGCGTCGGGCCTCACGCACCGCCTCTACGACCTGCGGAACGACCCGAAGGAGACCACCAACCTGGCCGACGCCCCCGAACAGAAAACGCG
>JBARYS010000123.1:0-1967 GCA_049648155.1 Catalinimonas sp.
TTATCGGTGGCGGCCTGCGTTGAAGAAGTATGCGAAATTCCGGCGGGTGCCGCGTGCGCCTCTTCCTCACGACGCTCTTTTGCACGATCTTCAGTCAGGTCAGTACGACCGGAGCCGTGCCCCCTTCCGAAGCGTTCATCAAGATTTACACTGCGCAGCACCCACGCACCGGCGAGGTCCACTTCATCGCCCGCAACGTGGGGTATTGCCCCTACCAGATCGAAATCTCGCTGCCGGTGCTGCGTAACTACACGCCGTCGTCGCCGCTGCCGCACTACTCCGTGGTGCCCCCCGACGGCGAGGAGCACACCTTGCTGGCGCTGCGCATCACTAAGCCGGGCGAGGCCCGCTACGAGGCTCAGTATCACATCGAAACGGGCAACCCGGCGGCACGGCCCGACACTGCGGCCGTCTACCTCTTTCCGTTCGGCCACGGGGAGCGTTACCGCGTCTCGCAGGGCTACGACGGCACCTACTCGCACCGGGGGCGGTCGGCGGTCGACTTCGAGATGCCCGAGGGAACTCCCGTGCGGGCGTCTAGGGCGGGCATCGTGGTCGACCTGAAGGAGGACTCCGACCGGGGCGGGGCCGACGCCCGCTACCAGCGCGACGGCAACTACGTGCTCGTGTACCACGCCGACGGCACGTTCGCCAACTACTCGCACCTGCAGCAGGGCGGTGTGCTGAAAGAGCTCGGCGACGACGTGGCGGCGGGTGAGGTGCTGGGCCTGAGCGGCAACACCGGCTGGACGCTCGGCCCCCACCTGCACCTGGAGATGCTGCGCCCCGAGCGCTTGGCGTTGGGAAGCCTGCCGGTGCGCTTCCGTACGCCCGACGGCGGCGCGGCCGTGCCCCGCGAGGGGCGGAGCTACTACGGCTACCACCCCGGCGGCCCCACCTTCGAGAGGGAGGAAGAGGTCGACTACAGCGCCTACGACCTCAAGACGTACCGCGCCCCGGTGCCCACCGACCGCAAGGTGGAAGTCCTCAAACGCCCCGGCGACGACGGCGCGATGCTCTTCTTTGTCAAGAACGGCTATCCGGTGGCTAAGACCGTCTCGTTCGACTTCGACCTGCGTAACCTGGCGACCCAAGAGCCGGTGCCGCCCCGTGTGCGGGTGCCGGGCAACACCGAGGTGTTCCTCTTCTCGGCGAAAGTGGCGAACCCCGCCCAACCGGCGGGCTACCAAGTGGAGTTCGGCGTGCGGTAGTGGTTCGGGAAGGCTCCCCAACACCCCGGCGGCCCCTTCTCACCCGGGCGGCGGCGGTGTCCGGACTACTTCCCCAGAATCAGGTCGGCGGTGGCGGCGAGGCTAGGCAGGTGGTGGTCGGCCTCCGGCACCGGCTCACGCCCCGTGATGTGCACCACCTGTCCCACGCCGGCCTTGCGGGCGGCCAGGGCATCGCGCCGCGAGTCGCCCAAAAACCAAGAGGCCGCTAGGTCGATGTTGAACCGCGCCGTGGCCCGCTCGATCATGAGTGAATCCGGCTTGCGGGCCAGCGACTCGGAGACCGTGGGGTGCAGCGGCGCGTAGTAGAGGGCGTCCAGCACCCCGCCGCACGCCTTCTGCAACACCTCGTGCAGGCGCGGCACCACGTCGCGCCCGTAGATGCCCTTCGCGATGCCGCTCTGATTTGTGATCACCACCAGTACCCACCCGGCGGCCTTCAGGCGACGCAGGGCCTCGGGCACCCCCTCGACGATGTGAAAGTCTTCCTCTCGGTAGGTGTAGTTGACGTCGTCGACGTTCAGCACGCCGTCGCGGTCCAGAAACACGGCTCTGTTCATAGTTAGTCTTTTAGTTGCCCCCCATTTCTCTTTCAACGCCCTGTCGTTCCGAGCGAAGCAAGGAACCTCTCCCCCGTACGCTGCCTTAGCGACCTTTTTCAACTATCCGTACGCTGCCTTAGCGATGCCTCCCAAATTACCCGTACGCTCTCCCATACGCCGCCGCAGGCGATTGGAT
>JBARYS010000124.1:0-4480 GCA_049648155.1 Catalinimonas sp.
GCTCGATCTCCTTCTCTTTCGCCAGCTTCAGCTTGAACTCCTCGTGGTCGCGGCCGGTGCCGTCGAGGGCTTTCATCGCCTCGGCCTTGTCGCGGACACCCCGTGCCTCGGCGGCGTACCGCTCGGCCAGCACGCGCGCTTCGGCCAGGCCGCGCTGCTCGGCGGCGGCGGCCTGCACCTCGGTGACTGCGGCGGCCGACTGGCCCTGCTTCAGGGTGATCTCGGCGGCCACCAGCCCCAACTCTTGGTCGGCCTTGGCCTGTGCTTGTGCCTTGGCAGCAATGCCCTTGGCTTCGGCCAGGGCGGCGTCTTCGAGCACGCTTGCTTCGGCCTCGCCCTGCTTCTCGCGGGCGGCGGCTTTGGCTTCTAGGACCTGCGCCTCGGCCATCCCCACGGCGGCGGCCTTGGCGGCTTCGGCTTCGGCCAGCACCTTGATCGCCTTGGCCTTTTTGCCGGCGGTGGCCTCCTCGGCGTCGGCTTCGATGATGCGCTGCTTCGCCAAGAACTCGGCGGCTTCACGGTCGGCCTCGGCCTGCTTGATCTGCTCGACCAGAATCTCCTCGGCGCGCTGTTCGGCGGCCTTGATGGCGACGGCCTTGTTGCGGTCGGCCTCGGCCAGGGCGCGGGTGTCTTTGATGCGCTCTTCTTCGATCACCACGCTCTTTTGCACCTCCACGCGCTCGCGGATGGTCTCCTGAACGTTGCGCTGCTCCTCTTCGATGGCCTTCTGCTTGGCGATCTCGGCCAGGGCCACGATGCGCTCGCGCTCGGTGCGCTCCAGCGCTTGGTCTTTCAGCACGCGCTCCTGCTCGACGGCCTCGGTGCGCTCCTTACCCTTGCGGGCCACCAGCACCTGCCGCTCGCGGTTCTCTTCAGCCACCTGCACCTCCTCGTCGGTCTGGATGCGGGCGCGCTCCGACTTCAGGCGCTCTTCCTGCCCTACGCGGGCGGCGTCGGACTCCTCGCGGGCGCGGATGTTGGCGATCTCGCGGCGCTGCTTCTCTTCCTTTTCCGTCTGCTGGCGCTCCAACTCCAGGATGGCCTCGCGCGCCTCGACGTCCTGCTTCTTGATGGTCTTCTCCTTGTCGCGCTCAATCTTGTTGGCGAGTATCTTCTGCACGGCCGTCAGCTCGGTGATTTTCTTGATGCCCTCGGCGTCGAGGATGTTGTGCTCGTTGAGCGACTGCAGGGGCGTCTGCTCCAGGTAGTCGATAGCGCAGTCGTCTAGCACGTAGCCGTTCAGGTCGGTGCCGATGTGGTCGATGATCTTCAGGCGAAACGCCTCGCGGGCGTTGTAGAGGTCTACGAAGTCGAAGTGCTTGCCGACGGTCTTGAGCGCCTCCGAGAACTTGGCGTCGAACAGTGATTCGAGGGCCGCCGGGTCGGACGCCCGCTCACAGCCGATGGACTGCGCCACGTTGGTGACGTCCTCCTTGGTGGGGTTCACCCGTACGAAGAAGGTCACCTGGATGTCGGCGCGCATGTTGTCCTTACAGACCAGCCCGTCCTTGCCCTGCCGCGAGATCATGATCGTCTTTAGCGAGATGTCCATCGTCTCCAGCCGGTGCAGCACGGGCACGATCATCATGCCGCCGAACGAAACCTTGGTGCCTCCGCTGCCCGTACGGACGAGCGCGGTGCCTTGCTCGGTCTTGTGGTACATCTTGGCGACGCTGATCAGCAGCATCAGCAGCACGAAGACCCCCGTGATGAGGGCCACCATTGCAACGTTTTCAAACATGACAGTAGGAGGTTAAGGGTAAGTTGAGAGGACTTGGTGCACTAGAGAAATCAATCCCCGACACCGGTCGCCCGGCGGCCAGTGTCGGGGATTGTTTATGACCGCAACAGTCGAAGATCATCAGCACGGGTTTATGAAAGAGCGCGTCCAGCCCTACGCCTAGTAAGGATCGATCAGGTAGCGCTTGTGGTCTTGCAGGTAGTCGATGACGAGCGCCGTGGCCCCCTTGGGCAGCCGGACGCCCTCGGGCGTGCGCACCATCAATTTGATCGGCGCGCCGGTGCCCTCGACCACGGCGTGCCCGCTGCGCTGGTCGACGGCGCTGAGCGTCTGACACACCTTGCCGATCACGCTGGTGTTCTCCTCGCGGTCCAGGTGCGCGAACACGCGCGTCAGCGGCCAGGTCAGAAACTTGGCGACGAACAGCCCCGCGATCAGCAACGGCACCAGCAGCCCCAACGAGAGCAGGAACGAGTCGTTGCCGAAGTAGTGGTTCGCCAGCACCGACCCCGCCCAGAGCGGCAGCGCCAGAAAGGTCAGAAAGACCATCAGCGGCACCTCGCCGAGGTTGAAGAACGCCAGCGCATGATTGAGCCAGAGCAGCGACCCCTCGCTGGTGCCCACGTCGGCATCGGCATCGAGGTCCACGTCCACGTCCACGTCGAGCGCGTCCAGGTCCACCATGCCGACCAGCACGATGAGCCAGTAGCCCAGCACGAACAGCAGCAGGAAGGTAGGAATCAGGTTGATCGGCGCGAACGCCGCTTGCAGGAGCTCTTGCATGGTCGGGTAGGGGTAAAGTGCACACACCTAAACTGCCGGAATTTACCGGGTAATGCGTCGGAAACCAACGGTGCTTCGGGCGGGCGGGGCATAAAAAAGGGGACGGCCTCGGCAGACCGCCCCCGTGCGTTTAGCCGCCGGACGCTAAGCGGTCTCTTTCTCGGCGCGCATCTTGGCCTTTAGTGCGGCCAGCGCGTCGCCCGACGACTTGGCCGGGTCGTCCAGCGCCTGGTCGATCTCTTCGTCGACCGAGCGGCTTTCGAGGGCGATGTCGCCGTAGGCTTCCGCCAGGGCCTCTTCTTTGTTGACCTTGTCCTTCATCCGTTCCAGCATCGAGACGGTGCCCGAGCTGTCGACCTGCGCCAGTTGCTGGTTGATTTTCCGGGTGGCGCTGCTCACGTTGGCGCGGGCCTTCAGGGTCTTGAGTTCGTTCTCCCACTTCGAGATGTCGGCGCGGAGCTTCCGTACGTTGCCCTCCATCTGCGCCACCGACTGGTTGAACTGCTGCTCTTCGCGGTCGGTGCGCTCCACGTGGGCCTTTTGTTGCTGTTGCTGCGCGAGGGCTTCAGTAGCCAGGCGGTCGGCCTCGGCGGCGTCGAGTTGTCCGCTCTCGGCACGTTGCAGCAGGGCCACGGCCTTCTGCTCGTAGTCGGCGGCACGGTCCAGGGAGCGCTGCTTCTCGCCACGCGCCCGGATGGCCAGCGCCTTGATTTCGGCCAGGCCGTGCAGAGCCTTGTCGAGTTCGGACTTCATGTCGCGGATGCCCTGCTCGGTCATCCGGATCGGGTCTTCGAGGCGGTCGATGGCCGCGTGGGTTTCGGCCTCGCTGATCTTGAATAAACGCTTGAATACGCCCATATTTCCGTGTGTTTTAGGGTTTCGTGATGTGGTTATGATTCGAAAGTAGCTGTGACGTACTGCAACTGCACTATCGAAAAAGATAGCATCACTATTTATGGTGATGGGCGGATTTCTGCCTTGATCATTGGGGAAGGGCGCGATTCGAAGCAGCAGTTGAATTATCAGGAGTTGTGCGCGGCTCGCAGACGCTCACCCGCTTGCAAGGTCTACCTACTCGTCGCCCAAACTGAGTACCACGCGGCGCTTCGGGACGAAGAGCGCCCACACACCCGCCAGGCTGTCTAACTTCCCTCCGAACTGCAACGTGTCCGCGTTGGGATAGTGCCGTCGGATCGCGGCGTACGTGGCCGGGTCGACCTCCTCGCCAACGGTGCCGTGGCAGCGCAGGCAGGCGGCGTCCGAAAAAGTGATGGGCCGGGTGTAGAGCAACGTGCGGTCCTCGTCGAGGCGCTGCACGTTGTCGCCGGCGTCGGTGGCAGCGCCGTACAGGTAAGCGTCGAGCAGGGCGCGCGCCTTCGGATCGTCGATCTCGACCGCCATGAAGGGGTGCCGAGCGATCCGCTCGACGCGCGCTTCCATGCCTTCGGTGAACACAGCGTAAGTCTTTAACCCGTCCAAACGGCAGGCGTCGAGCGCGCGGTCGGGCGAGGTGGTGTCTAGGGCAGCACTGATTTGAGCGAACCAAGCTTTCTCCAACGCGTCGACCTGCGCGCGGCCGATGTCGTAGGCCGCCTGCGTAATGTCCCCCTGCGAGGCGTGAATCACCTCGCGGGCGCGCATCTCGTCGCGGGCAGCGGCCAGGTCGGCGGGCTTCTGGTTGCAGGCGGCGATCAGGGCGAGCAGCGGCAAAAAAATGGCGTACCTCATGATCACCAAAAGTAAGCGTGGCCCGGCCGGCAACTCGCGCCTACTCGAACCGAATCCACTCCAGATCGACGGTCGTCTCCGCATCGCCCCATACCTTGATCCAGAGCGCGTGCGTGCCCGCCAGGGGGTCAACGGGCAGCGTGAGGGTCTGCCACCCCGCGTCGGCTTCGACGTTGACGGTGCCCAGGCGGTGTTGCCAGGGGTAGCCGGCGTGCAGCGCCACCGTGC